>JAIRUT010000040.1 GCA_031254255.1 Coriobacteriales bacterium | reverse complement strand
CCAAAGTTCCCAATAATGTCCGCCCATGGCCATCAGCTCTGCGTGGCTGCCGCTTTCCACAATCCGGCCATCCTGCATCACGCAGATCAGGTCGCAGTGCATGATCGAGGACAAGCGATGGGCTATCAGCAAAACGCTGACATCTGCAGGCATTAAGGCGATGGTATCGCGGATCACCGCCTCGGAGTTGGAGTCCAGATGACTTGTTGCCTCATCTAAGATCAGGATGTCCGGCTCACGCATCAGCACCCGGGCAATCGCCAGCTTCTGGCGCTGCCCACCAGAGAGATTGGCAGCATTTTCTTCCAGATAGGTCTCGTAGCGCATTGGTAGTTTATTGATGAAGTCCACCGCTCCAACACGTGCGCAGGCATCAGTCATCTTCTCCATGCTCTGGCCATCCAGCCCGAGCATCAGGTTCTCCCGGATCGGTCCAGAGAAGAAATGTGGATCTTGAGGGACATAGCCAACTTTGGCCCTCAAGGTTTCGAGGCTGATATCTTTGATGTTGTAGTTGCCAAAACGAATATCGCCCTTCTCAAATTCATAGAGACGGGTTAGCAAATTGGCCAGGCTAGTTTTGCCGGAGCCGCTCTCCCCGACCAGCGCGACCCGTGCGCCCATGGGTATTACCAAGTTGATATCCTCAAGCACCAGGCGCCGAGTCCCGTAGCGAAAGCTGACATCTTCGACCACGATGTCAGACTTCAGGCTGGCCGGATTAAGCTTGCCCAAAGCCTCCCTCTCCTCCTCGCTTTTCAGGGACAGTATCTCGCCCAAGCGGTTGGCAGCTACTACGGCGGTCTGCAGTTGCGGCTGGAGATTGATAATGTTTCGTACCGGATCAATGAAGTAGAGCAACAACGCATTGAAAGTTATCAGTTCACCCAGAGTCAGATTGCCGTTAATGACCTGCAGCGTTCCGACCCAGAGGATGGCGGTCGTGCCAATAGCCGCAATGGCCCCAGATATCGCTCCTTGAGTATTGTGAATGAAACCGCCCTTGAAGACGCTACGCAAAAGCCGGACGAATAGACTATCGGTCTTGGCGCGCGCCGTGCTCTCATTATTGGAGACCTTGATGGTTTCAATGCCTTCGATAGACTCCACCAGATAGGAGGTCAGCTGGGCATTGTTCTCCATCATCTTCTCATTGATGGAGCGTATGGGCCGGTTGAAGGCAAACACCACAATTGCATAAATGATAACCATGATCAGGGCAATCAGGAAAAGCCTGGCATCCTGCATATAGAGGATGATACCGCCAATAATAGCCATGATCACATCTATCATCATGGTCAGTGTGGCACCGGATATCGCATCACGGATCTTGGAGGCATCCATGAAGCGCGAGACGATCTCACCGACCTTACGGGTTCCGAAAAAAGACATGGGCAGCCCTATGACATGCTTGTAGTAACCAAGCAGCAAAGGAATATCCAGTTTCTGGGAAAGATAGAGGGTCAGATGGTTGCGGAAGAACTCAATCACCGCCTTGACCGCATAAAGGACAATGATGCCGACCGAGACTGTCGTGAGCATCGTGGTTAACGCGCCCGGAACTATAGTATCCATGATCAGGCGGAAGTAAAAGGCCGCCAAGATACCGAATACCGTAATCAGCACGGAAGCCAGGAATATAAAAACCAGCAGGCGCTTTTGGGGGATCAGCAGTTTGAAGAAGCTGAGCAGGAAGTTCTTTGTCTTGTCCCCGGTGATGAAATCCGGGGACGGGGTGAGCAGAATCAGGATGCCCAGCCAGATTTTCAGAAACTCTTCTGTGCTGTATGTGACTATGCCCTTGGCCGGATCGGCAACTATCACCTTGCCGTCGGACTTCTTGTATATGACGACATAGTGCATCTGCAGGTTCTCGTTTACAACCATGGCAATGGCTGGGAGCGTGAACTCCGAAGCAAAGGCTGACGGGTCGCCCTTGACCGCCTTGGCATAAAAGCCGAGTTCTTCGGCGGCCTTGACCATACCGTAAGCGTTGGTGCCGACCTTGTCTGTTCCGGCAACCTCCCGGATTTCTGAAATCGGGATCTTCAGCTTGAAATGCTTGGCCACGGTGGCAAGTGCCGCCGCACCGCAATCACTATAATCCTGTTGTTTTATACAGATATAACGCATTTTCCAACTGCCTCTGATGACCCCTTTAGAAGTATCAACTATCCAATACGAATAGCGGCACAAGTAAGCTTAGATGAACATTCTGATACGCTGAGATGTGCATCGTTTGCTTGCATCGTCCTTGTATGGGCACACTAACCTCAAACTACCACCTCACAGCAGACTGTCGTGAGGTGGTAGCCGACGAAGGTACCCTCCTTTAACTGCAGCTATAGTGTCTCTAGATCTTATTGGTGCCAAATGCGGCAGCAAACTGACCGGTAATTACGGTAACAGCCTGCATAACAGCAACCAGACCGGCAACACCGAGCGCCACTGCATTGGTGACGAGCTTCGTAATATTCAGACTGATTGCGCCAGCATCAAACTCATACATCTCGTCACAGTCAAGCGACTTAAATTGAGCAGCATCATACTTGAGTTCTGTCATAAATTACTCCTCTCAATCAATTAGCTACTAATATGGCCTTTTTGAATAATTCCCCTATAGTTCGAACTATGTATGAATCATAGGTATTTCTTCACAATCTGTCAAATTGTTGAATTTCACTATTTTTTACTTATTTTTAGTTATATTTTGCGCTAATTCAATTACTCTTTATTATTATTCAAAATGTATGCAAAATTTGACATTTCCGAGTAAGTATAAAGTATTCACATAAAATTTCAGGGCGGCTCCTATTAATAGGTTTTGTATCAAAACAAAAGATACAGTTTTAGAGTTAAAATGCTGATGGCTTGCATTTACGCATCAGAGCAAATGCAAACGGATTCTGATCAGATAGCTAATCTACTGCCTTAAAACAGCCAATGACCAGTTTCAAAATAATACATTCAAGATATTTAGGAGGTTGGATGTCCCATGAGCCCAGCAGATGCACAGTTGAACCTGGACGAGCAGATCCAAAACAAAATTGATGGCAAAACCAAGCCTCGGGGCGCACTCGGGGATCTGGAAACATTGGCGGCACAACTCTGCCGCATCCAGCAAACCCTGACTCCAAAGTTGGTAGATCCGACAATCATCGTCTTTGCGGCCGACCATGGCCTTACCGAGGAGGCCGTCAGTGCCTATCCACGTGAAGTCTCACCCCAGATGGCTTGGAACATCTTAGCCGGTGGCGCTGGAATCAATGTCTTCAGCAAGCAAAACGGCATCGAGGTCGTGGTGGTAGACTCCGGCGTTGACTGGCCGGATGAGCATCCCGAGGGAATGATTGACCACTGGATGGGGCCAGGAACGAACAACGCCCTCAAGGGTGACGCGATGACCCCCGAGGCTGTCGACAAGTGCTTGGAAGCCGGTGCCGAGGTAGTTGACAAGAACGTCTCCCCAAAGTCCACGATCATCGGTTTTGGTGAGTTGGGAATCGGCAACACCAGTTCGGCCAGCCTGCTGGTCAGCGCCTTCACCGGTCTGCCGATTGCGGACTGTGTGGGCCCGGGCACTGGCTTGATCGGTGAAGGCTTGGCCAAGAAGGTCGAGATCCTGACAGCGGTGCAAAATGCCCATCCCAAACCAAAGGATGCCCGCGAGACCCTGCAGATGTTCGGCGGATTTGAGATCGCCCAGATGGCTGGGGCCATGCTTCAGGCCTACAGGACGGGACGCATCCTGATGATCGATGGTTTCGTGGCCAGTTCAGCACTGCTGGCAGCCCGCTCCATCGAACCGAACATCCTGGACAATGCAATATTCTGCCATGAGTCCGGCGAGCCCGGCCATGCCAAGCTGCTGGATTACCTGGAAGCCCGCCCGCTGCTGCACCTGAAGATGCGCCTTGGCGAGGGTTCCGGTTGCGCCGTGGCCTATCCGGTGATCCAAAGCGCCCTGGTTTTCCTGCGCGATATGGCCAGTTTTGAGGATGCCGGAGTCTCCACAGGAGAGCCGGAAGCCGCTGATAAGAAGTAATGAAAGATATCATGCCCGAGAAGAAGAGGAATGAATCGGACCAAGAGGGCGGGAAGTCCAACCCCCTGGCTCGTGAGCTACGCCTCTTCTTCACGGCTTTGATGTTCTACACACGCATCCCCTGCCCAAAATGGACAGGCTATTCTGAGTATCTGATGGCACATTCTATCCGCTACTTTCCAGTTGTTGGCTGGGTCGTGGGCGTGATTGTCGCTGCCGTCATCGGACTTGCTGCCTTCATCTTGCCCATATCAGTGGCCGTGATACTTGGATTGGCCGCTGGCGTACTTGCTACCGGAGCCTTTCATGAGGATGGATTCGGTGATATCTGCGATGGCCTGGGCAGCGGTGCTGCCTCTACCCGTGCTCTGGAAATCATGAAGGACTCCCGAGTTGGTGCCTTTGCAGTAATCGGACTGGTCCTGCTCTTCGCGGTGAAGATTGCTGCGTTGGCCGCCCTGATTGTCGCTGAACCTTGGTTTGGACTGGTGGCGGTGGTCTTTGCCAACGTGCTGAGCCGATTCTCAGTAGTCACGATCATGTTCACCGATGAATACGCCCGCCCCAGCAGCGATCAGACCAGCAAGGTCAAATCTGCCACTCAGAAGGTTTTGGCAAGTGACCTGCTGGTCAGCTTTATTTGGTTGCTACCCTTTGTGGGCCTGCTCTGGTTCCGCCCCTGGTGGTTTTTGGCTGTGCCAGTGGCCCTGCTGATCCGCTGGCTACTCGGAGCTTGGTTCAACAAACGCCTCGGAGGCTACACGGGCGATTGTCTGGGAGCCACCCAACAGATTATCGAAGTCTTCACATACATAGCCATACTGGCAACGATTAGTGTTATCGGACTGGCTGGAGTGTGAGTGATAGGTGTGAGTGATAGTGAATATGGCTTTCATTCGGTTCGATTACACGCAAGTCAGTATGCACCCAGTCATAGTAAAACGAGATGAGCTTGTGCTCTCATGCTGGAACACCAGGTAAACTGAGATGAAATTGCTTGCTATTAGACACCCCCAGCCTCTAGGTTTCAAAGGGATCTGCTACGGCCATAAGGACTTGGACGTAACTCCTGATGTGCTGTCTGAGTCGGCGGAAACACTGCGAGACCAGTTGTCACCCGATGAGCTTCAGGCAGTCGGCCTTTGGTTGAGTTCCCCCCTGCAACGCTGCCAGAAGCTGGCTCAATCCCTGACTGATAACTATCAAGTGGATGAACGCCTACTGGAAATGAGTTTCGGAGATTGGGAAGGTCTGCCGTGGGATCAGATAGATCGGGCGACCTTCGACGCTTGGTCAGCTGACTATGTACAAAACACCACACCTAATGGAGAGAGTTTCGGGATCGTCCAAAAACGCGTGCGCAACCTTCTCGATGAACTGCTGAAGCAAGAGCTGGAATCAAGTCAACAAAGCCACCATTTGAGCTACCAGCGAAACGTCGCCTTGATCACCCACGGCGGTGTGATAAGAGCGCTACTGGAGGAGTTGCTCGGAATTCCCACAGAGTCCCTCTGGCGCTTTAAAATCAACTTCGGATCGACCATAGCCTTCGAACTGGGTGGTGAAGCCTATCAAAACCGCCTACTCTATATCACCCAGGGAACTGGCTGATAGAACT
>JAIRUT010000098.1 GCA_031254255.1 Coriobacteriales bacterium | reverse complement strand
CTGATGGAGATTCCCGACCGCAAACAGGCTGGCAAGAATTCCGCCGACATCCGCTTGGCTGTGGATGCCATCGAGCTCTGCCATACTAAAGACTTCATCAACACTTTTGCCATCGTCTCCGGCGACAGCGACTTCTTTCCGCTGGTCGCCAAACTCAAGGAGAATGGCAAGACGGTGATCGGCGTTGGCATGTTTGATGCCACAAGTGAGCTCTTGGCAGCTAATTGCGATGAGTTCATCTACTACGAGGACATTGGTCTGCCGGCCGATGCCCCGCCGATACCAGAAAGCCTTCCAGCTGAAAAACGCACGGCCTACCAACTGCTTTTTGACAGCATCGCCGCCCTGCAGCGTGAGAATGTGGAGACCATGCATTCCTCCCTGATCAAGGACACGATCCGTCGCAAGGTGCCTCAGTTTGCCGAGTCCGCACATGGATATCGCAGTTTTTCGCGCCTTCTGGAGGAAGCCGAGAGCCTCGGCCTGATCACCATCCGCAAGGATTCCAAAAGTGGGACTTGGGTAGTCGAGGGCTTCCGCAAAGATTCCAAAGGTGGAACTTGTCCATCTGAGGGTTTCGGTGGCAATTGACAAGGTGGCAACTGACTGCAAACCAAGTGGCGCAATGAATCATCCAAACAGCACGGAGAAGTACCCAAGTGCTACAGAGAACAACTCAGACGGCATGGATAAGGAACCAGACGGCATGAATAAGTACCTTGACGACACGGATAAGCCTGCAAGCGACACGGTAAATCCTGCAAGCGACACGGAGAAACATCCAAGTGGCACGGACAGGCATCCACACTTCGCCGAGAAGCGTGAGTTCTTTGTCAGCTGTGCCAAGGGGCTGGAAGCCTGCGTTGCCGATGAGCTGCGAGCTCTTGGTGTGCGCAAGCCGCGCCCACTGGTTTCCGGGGTGAGCTTTCAAGGGAGCCTGAAGGTGGCTTTGCGCGCCTGCCTCTGGTTGCGCTGTGCCAGCCGCGTGCTCTTGGTGCTGGGGCGCCTGCCGGCAAACAGCGCGGAGGCGCTTTACAACGCTGCCCGATCGATACCTTGGGAAGAGCACCTGAGCCCCACGCAAACCTTCGCCATAGCCGCCCAAGGGAAAAGCACCCAATTCAAGGACAGTCGTTTTGCCTCCCTGAAGGTCAAGGATGCCTTGGTGGATCGCCTTCGCGACATTCACGGTAGCCGCCCCAACGTCCAGACCGATCAGCCGGACCTACAGCTCAGGCTGGCTTTGCGGGAGGGGCGGGCGACACTCTACCTCGACCTGAGCGGCGAGCCACTGCACAGGCGGGCTTATCGTGTCCCAGACAAGCATATCGCGGCCCCTCTGCGGGAGACCTTGGCGGCAGCCATGCTGCTGTCTTCGGGCTGGCCCAAGCAAGGCCCCGCTGAGCACTATGGCTTTCTGCTTGATCCGCTCTGTGGTTCGGGAACAATCGGAATCGAGGCCGCACTGATCGAGGCTGATCGGGCTCCAGGCCTGCTGCGGGAGTACTGGGGCTTCAGCGCCTGGCTTCAGCATCAGCCTGATATTTGGGAGGACCTGCTGGATGAGGCGGACGAGCGTGCCGAAAAGGCCATGGCCGCAACACACAGGCCAATCCTGCTCAGGGATATAGATGGGAAGGCGACACAGGTTGCAACGGCCAGCGCTCGCCGGGCGGGCGTATTGGAGCTGCTGGATATCCAGGTGGCCGATGTGACCAACGTGGCCGATGCAACCGGAGCCTGGAGCGTTGTTGCTGATGCGGCGCAATCGGCACAGCTTGGGCGGGGGAGGCAACTTGCGCAGGCGGTGCAAGTGGCGCAGCCAGCACAGGCGGCACCCTCCGGAGGCAACAATTGGAAGAGCTCCCTTGGAAGGCAGCCAGCACATGCAGCGCCTGCTGAGCAGGAGCCTCAACTTGCGCAGGCGGTGCAAGTGACTCAGCCAACGCAATCCGTGCAGGAGAAGCAGATTGTTCGAACAGCGCAATTGGCACAGTCTGGACAGGCGGATCAGGCGGTGCAAGCTCCACAAGCGGCCAGGCCCGTTGGTGGCTCCCGGGGTCTGCTGATCACCAATCCTCCATATGGGGAGCGCATGGACAGTCGCACGCAACTGCCAAGCCTGTATGCCGGTTTGGCTGAACGGGTGCAGGATATGGGGATATCCGGAGCCTGCATAATCAGCTCCGACGATCTGTTGGAGGCATTTGTCGATCGGGCCTTGGGTGCGGCACCGGTCAGACGCTTGGAAACTTTCAACGGCCCTCTGGAAGTCAAGATCCGTATCTGGGGGCAGAGTGAGTCGGAGGAGCTTAGTCGTCAGGTAGCCGATACCGGCAGTATCGGTGATGCAGACAGCGACGCTGCCAAGGCCATGCGCTACCCGGACAACGTGACAGGAGCAGGTAGCTCGGGCAGCTTCAGTGGCCCAAATGTTGAGGACATCCCCGGCGCCTCCGGTACCGCTGATACTTTCGAAGTTCTTGACCTCACTGGTATTCATGGCACACCCAGTAGTGTGCGGCAGATACTTGCACGCCCACCTGACACCCCCGACATTCCCGACGCCAGGCATCCCACCACACACCTTGACAGTACGGACTTCGTCAACCGTCTGGCCAAGATGGCGCGACACCATGGCAAGTGGGCGCGGCGCAGCAATGTCAGCTGTTACCGCGTCTATGATGCTGACCTGCCGGACTTCAACGTGGTCATCGATCTCTATCAAGGAGCGGACGGCACGTCTGACGAGGGAAAACGCTGGCTGCATATCGCAGAATACCAGGCGCCCAGTGACATCGATCCAGGACTGGCCAACCAGCGACTGAGCGCGGTTTTGCTGCAGGCACCGCGGGTTCTGGAGGTTCCGAGCAACGCCGTCTTCCTGAAGCGCCGGATGCAGTCTCGTGGTGGGTCGCAGTACAGCGGGGCAGCCGGGAAGAGTGTCTGCCAGACCATCAAGGAGGGCGGTCTGCTCTTTGAGATCGACCTCAGCCAGCGCTTGGACACCGGTATCTTCCTTGACCACCGGATCACCCGCCAACTATTGCGTGATGGAGCGGCCGGCAGGGATTGCCTGAACCTCTTCGCCTACACCGGCACCGCAAGCGTTTACATGGCAGCTGGAGGCGCGCGCTCCGTGACCACCGTTGACCTTTCCCAGACCTACCTGAGCTGGGCGAAGCGCAACTTTGCCCTGAATAGGCTGGATAGCCGACACCCCTTCATCCAAGCCGACGTCCTGAGCTGGGTTAGTGAGAACCGCCATGCCAAGCAGAAGTACGGCCTGATTTTCTGCGACGTTCCGACTTTTTCCAACTCAACCAGCATGGGCAGGCGAACGTGGGATGCTCAGCGTGATCACGCGGAGCTGCTGATTGCGCTTTCCCGGATGCTCACGCCCGATGGAAAAATTTACTTTTCGACCAATCTGCGCAAGTTCAAGCCGGACTTGGAAACGCTGGTCAAGGCCGGAGTCCAGCTTACAGACATCACTCCCGAGACGATTCCCCCCGATTTCCAACGCCGCAAAGATATTCATCATTGCTATTCTTTAACCAGGAAGTTGTAGAATTGATGGATAGCAACACCAATTAAGCGGCACTTGGGAATTGGCAGAAGGCGGCACTTCCCAAAATCAAAAGGAGGCTGGGAATGCAGTATCGCCAAGATCCCCGAACCGGTCGGATGCTCTCCGCCCTCGGCTTTGGCCTGATGCGCCTGCCGCGCGGCCTGACCGGTATCGATGTCCAGAAGGCTACCGACATTGTGCGCGAGGCGGTTGAACGGGGTGTCAACTATTTCGACACGGCATACATTTATCCGGGCAGTGAGGAGGCCTTCGGCAAGGTTCTGGCTG
>JAIRUT010000084.1 GCA_031254255.1 Coriobacteriales bacterium | reverse complement strand
CCTCCCGAATGGAGAAATTGTGAGTGAACCCATCGATCTACTTCATGAATTGAGAGCCCAACGTAAAAAAACCAACAGAAACTTGGCCTTGGCCTCACGAAAAAACGTGTTGGATCCCTATATGGCATCTGATGCTCACGGCAACCTGATTGTTGCGCCACAGGGAACGCATAGCTCGCACGCATTGGCAGGGGTGTTGGAGCAAAGCGAGACCGAAACTCTGACGGCAACTGCGTACACTCTTTTGAATCTCCTCGGAGAGAGAGCTGAAAATGCCTCTTGGCTCCTGGAGCTGACGGATAGGCTGGCAAAGAGTATCTCGGCCTACTTGACTGCTGATTATTCAGATGTCCTTGTCGGTATATCCAAAAAGGAACAATCTGGCAACACTTCTGCAGCTGAAGTGGCAGCCCCAAGGAAAAAGACCGCGCCTCGTTTGAATGCCTACAACTCAAGCATTCCCCTGCTGGCAATTGCCAGATTGGCCCACTATCAACAAGCCAGCCAAACCTGTAAGCTGGATGATGAGCTCAAGGATCTCGGCAACGGGCTTGCCCAACAGATAGCGAAGTGGCTGTCCGTTGGCAAGGGCAGGATCTGGCAGCTTTATCCAACATCCAGCCATGGCAACGCCTTGCACAATACCCTGCATGGGAAGGGTAACGCCTATCTGACCCATCTGTGCGCATCAGCACTCTGTGAGTGGTATGCATTGAATTGTTGTGCTGAAAATATTCATCAAAAAGTATTCGATGCCCTGATGCAGACTTTTGACTTGACCGCAGTTGCACTCTTCCGTTTGATGGGAGCCTACCAGACCGGTGTGAAAGGTAGGGCCGACGCCATCGAGATGGGCTGCGCCTTGTCTACACTTGGCAAAATCAGCTCAACTCTGGATCTGCAGGATGGATTCATAACACGAATATTGAAGACCAGTTATAGAATTTTTTGTGATGATTTCATGCTTCCCAACGGTACATTCGCCCCGATGCGTGCGGCTTTCGAATTCAGTAAGGGAAGGGATCGGATATTCGTCAACATCTCCTCAGTCGAGCTCGGACTGGTCCTCCTGAATGGAATCGGCGATTTGCTTGAGCCACATGAGCTGTTGGTATTTGACCCATTGATAGACAATATCTCTGCCAACTACCATGGGCCGCTTGGTTGGGGAGCGGCTGCCGACAAAGCTTCCGACCCAGACCAAGCCCCAGAGCGGCAGCCGGATCAACTACCGGACCGCCATGCGAATGTCTTCTTCGTGACGGCCATCCTCGCCTTCCTGCGCAAATACCGCCAAGAGATATCCAGAAGTATCACGATGATTGCCCGCTCGGAGCTGGGTGTGCCGAATAACTATCCGAAAAAGGCCCATGAGTTTCCCGATGCTGTAGCTGGCACCATCCACAAAGAAGTCATCGGGCCCATCCAGCTCGGTAAAAGGGAGATCGCCTCGATGTCACTGGTCCTTGGTGGCCCTCCAGGGGCTGCCAAAACATCCATCGCCCAGAAACTTGCCCAATCCCTGCAGTGGCCCTTGCTGCGACTGGAGCTCGGCCATTTTCTCGGTAAGGGAATCGCTGGCATCGAGATAGAAGCGGAAAGGATCTTTGACCTGCTCATGGAGCTGGAAGACATAGTGGTCCTCTTCGATGAGATCGAAGAAGTGATATTGGACAGATCCCCCGGTAGCGGCGAGAGAGAGGCCCGCTTTTTAACTTCAGCGATGCTACCGAGGTTCCAGCGGCTCAGAGACAAGGGCAAAATCGTCTTCCTGATTGCCACAAATTACCCTGATCGCCTGGATTCAGCGGCAACGCGTCCGGGCAGGATCGATTCGTTGATCGTGGTCAAGCAACCGGACAGCCAAGCCCGAAACCGGCTCCTGGAAACCTTTATTGGGGATTTTATCCCCAAAGACAGGGTAGCCGATGTCCAGGAGATACTACTGGGCGAAAACGGCATGTCTGAAAACTGCGCCGAGTTCACCATCGGCCACTTGAAGAGCCTGGTCATCAAGCTTGCACAGGAGCTCACCGCAAACAGCGCGCTGGACAAGATGAGTCTTGGGCAGCTGACAGTCAAGCTGATCGACGACATTCGCCCAGACTTCAGCCACTACTACACTGATGGATAGTTATTTAGATAAGGTTGATAAATTAATATAAAGTTTTGACATTTGTGGCAAGATTCCATTTAATGCTTTATATTATTCATGTCTTACTTTTTCACTTTTATTAAACATGGAGTTAGGGGAATATATGTCTGAAACACAAGCTGGATGGTATCCTGATCCTGACGGTGATACTACGAAAATCCGTTACTGGGATGGACAAAATTGGACTTCTGATTACAAGGATCGAACCGACGACACAGCAGCCAACGTAGTGACCACTACGGATCCTCAAGTCAATCCTATTGGAACTGGGTCAACCAACACCCAACCATCACCCGTTTATCAACCTGTTTCTCAAGCTCCCACATACCAAACTTACCCAGTAACACCAACCACAAAAGACAGGAGTGGACTGGCTATTGCTGGCTTGATCATTGGTATAGTTGGTCTTCCCTTGAATATCTTCCTGGCAATCCTTGGTTGGATCTGCGCAATAATTGGTATATCCTTCGGTGTCATGAGCCTGAAGAGTTCCAAAAAAGGTATTGCGATTGCTTCCTTGATAATAGGTATTGTGGGCTTGGTTCTAGCCCTGATCAACTCCATTTTAGGAGCAATGTTGATGAGTGGTCTCTTTTGATGAGTGGTTTCTTCGGCTAAACTACAATCCCCACTGAAAAACAGCTCGGAGAGGAACAGTATTGCCTATTACGGATATTTTGGAGAGGAATGCCACTGAGTTTGGCGACGAAATCGCCCTTGTAGAGGTCAATCCAGAACAACAGGAGAAACGTCGAGTCACTTGGCGGGAATACGGATTGATCGAGCCAGTAGCAACTCCCTACTATCGCCGAGAGATCACTTGGAATGTCTTCAACGAGAAGGCCAATCGCTTTGCTAACTTCCTATTGTCCCGTGGCCTCGGTAAAGACGATAAGGTAGCCATTCTGCAGACCAACTGCCTGGAGTGGCTACCTATATATTTTGGCATCCTGAAAACCGGTGCCTTGGCTGTACCCCTGAACTTTCGTTATACGGCTGAAGAGATAGATTATTGCCTGCGTCAGGCCGATGTTGATCTGCTGGTTTTTGGATCGGAATTCATTGGCCGGATCGAGGAGATCGCCGGAGATCTGCCAGAGAGCTTAGGGCTGCTCTACTGCGGGTCCGGTCTTTGCCCGACTTTTGCCGAAAGTTACCATGAGGTTACTACGAACTGCTGTTCAACATCACCGGATATCCAGCTTACAGATGACGACTACGCCGCCATCTACTTCTCCTCCGGCACGACGGGTTTTCCCAAGGCTATTTTGCATAAACACCAGAGTTTAATGCACTCTTGTAAGGTGGAGCAAGCCCATCACGGACAAACCCACGAAGATGTCTTTCTTTGCATCCCACCCCTTTACCACACCGGTGCCAAGATGCATTGGTTTGGCAGCCTTTTGGTCGGAGGACGGGCCGTGCTACTGAAAAGCACAGCGCCACAATACATTCTGGAGGCCGTATCCCAAGAGCATTGTACAGTCGTTTGGCTGCTGGTACCTTGGGCCCAGGACATCCTTGTGGCCTTAGAAAACGGCGATGTCAGGCTCGAAGATTATCCAAATCTGGATCAGTGGCGCCTAATGCATATCGGAGCCCAGCCTGTGCCACGGAGCCTTGTGCAGCGTTGGTTGGAGATCTTTCCAAATCATCAATATGACACCAACTATGGGCTCTCAGAATCTATCGGCCCCGGTTGCGTACATCTGGGCGTGGAAAATACTGCAAAAGTCGGGGCCATCGGCATTCCCGGGTACGGTTGGCAGTGCAAAATCATAGACACGAAAGGCCGGCCTGTCCAGCAGGGCAGCGTTGGGGAGCTTTGCGTGCAGGGGCCAGGGCTGATGACCTGCTACTACAACGACCCAAAAGCCACCGCCCAGACGCTGATTGATGGCTGGCTACACACTGGAGACATGGCCATGCAAGACGATGAGGGCTT
>JAIRUT010000086.1 GCA_031254255.1 Coriobacteriales bacterium | reverse complement strand
GGGGTGTCAACTATTTCGACACGGCATATATCTACCCAGGTAGCGAGGAGGCCTTCGGCAAGGTTCTGGCTGCCAGCGGCCTGAGGGATCAGATCTACATCGCCACCAAACTTCCGCATAAATCCTGCAAAAGTTGCGCGGATTTCGATCGCTACCTGAACATCCAACTGGAACGCCTGCAAACCGACCACATCGACTACTACATGGTGCATCACCTTTCAAGTATCTCCAGCTGGCAGCGGCTGCTTGATATGGGTATCGAGAAGTGGCTGGCCGAGAAGCAGGCCAGCGGACAGATTGGCCAGTTCGGATTTTCCTTCCACGGTCAGCAGCCGGAATTTCTGAAGCTGCTGGATGTTCGCGACTGGGATTTTTGCCTGATCCAGTACAACTACTTGGACGAGAACTACCAAGCCGGTCGCGTCGGCCTTCAGGCTGCTCATGCCAAGCAGATGATGACGGTGATCATGGAGCCCCTGCGCGGCGGCAAATTGGCCACAGGCCTGCCGCCCAAGGCGGAGGCGGCCTTTCACAAGGCCGAACCGCAAACCTCGCTGGCAGCTTGGGGCCTGCGCTGGATCTGGGATCAGCCGGAGCCCACGGTAGTGATATCCGGCATGAGTAACATGGAGCAGATCAGAGACAATCTCGATACCGCCGAGCAGTCCTCGATCGGCATGCTCGATGTCCAGCAAAAAGAGCTTTATCGACAGGCAGTGGAGGTCGTCGAGTCCAGTTACAAGGTGCCCTGCACGGGCTGCAACTACTGTTTGCCCTGTCCTCATGGGGTGAACATCCCGGGCTGTTTTGCAGCCTACAACACCCGCGCTGCCCAAGGGCTGGTTTTCGGAATGACCCAGTATGTCACCTCAACCAGCATCAACAGCAAGGATCCAGAGTCTCGCCACGGGCCGGGACGTTGCCAGGATTGCGGAGTCTGTGAGACCAAGTGCCCACAGGAGATAGCAATAGCCGAAAAGCTCCGAGAGGTACGAAAACACATGGAGCCACTGTTCTTCCGTCCCATGTTTGCAGCATTTCGCCGTCTATGACTGAATGGGAGAGACGGGGGACAGGGGAATGGGATGAGACAAAACGTACCGTCCTCTTGTCTCATCGGTGATCGGAGGCAGTGCGTCTCATCCCCCCACATCACCCGGAAGGAGTTGGGTAATTGGCACCAAGTACTGAAATAACACGCTTCGTCTGTCGAGGTGGTAACGAGTTGCCTGTGCGTGTGCGCATCTCGACACGCGCCAAGAGGCGGAAGCTATCGCTTTCCTACAGTGGGGAGCTGGAGGTCATCTTACCTCTGGGCTATGCATCCGATGCCCGTTCAGGCTTACTGGACCGCCCAGGCACAGGCAGTTCGAGCCGCTACGACCTGGACGACATCACCGACTTCCTCGAGCAAAACCGCAACTGGATCGAACGCGCTGTGCAGCGCACGATTCCTGAGCGTACAGCTATACAGGCCAGCCGGGAAGAGGGCCTGCCGACCAGTATGACCTTCGAGCCGCTCACTGAGCATTGGCGTGTCGATTACCAGCACTCTGACCTGAATGGTATCCGTATCGGCAGGCCGGCATTCCTGGACCAAGATTTTGACGGCGCCCATTACGCCCTGACCCTTAGCGGCGCTGTGGATGACGAGGGTCTTTGCCGCTTGGCCCTCCAGCGCTTTGTCCTGAACTGGGCGCGCCAGAGACTGCCTCAATACGTACAGGGAATCTGCGATGAGATCGGCGCCACCCCTGGCGGCATCAACGTCAAGCGTCGCAAGACCAGCTGGGGCACCTGCAGCAGCAAGGGCCTGATCACCGTCGATGCCCGCATCCTGCTGCTGCCAAAGAACCTCGCGCGCCAAGTCGTCCTCCACGAAGCGGCCCACCTGAGCATCATGGACCACTCCCCACAGTTTTACCAGCGCCTCTATTCATTTCCCGGTTCATCCGAGGCCAGCGAGAAGGCCCTGAAAAAAGCCAGTGCCCTGATCCCCGCCTGGCTCAGCGACCCACCACGTTGAATGCGCTGAGCATCCGGGAGAGAGATGGGGCCTAGTATGTCCGCATGGTTCCGCGTATACTATACTCAGCAAAAACAAAGGATTTTAGGACGTTTTTGCTGAGTATAGAATTGAGAGGCAGGCAGATGGAGGTTATCGGGCGCGAGACGGAAAAGGCGGCACTCACGCAATGTCTTGAGGCAAAGAGGCCGGAGTTCGTCGCCATCTATGGACGGAGACGTATCGGAAAGACCTTTCTGGTCCGGGAGTTCTTGCGTGACAGCATGGTATTTTCCCTCACTGGCGCAGTGAATGTCTCCATGCGGGACCAACTGCGGATATTTGACGAGGCAATCGAGGATTGGGGCGGAAAAAAGCAGGTTCCTGCAACCGATTGGCTTGATGCTTTCCGTTTGTTGAAAGAATATATCAAGCGTCTACGTCACAAGAGAAAAAAAGTTATCTTTATCGACGAGGTGCCGTGGTTGGCTACCCAAAAGTCTGGGTTTATTTCAGCGCTCGACCACTTTTGGAATAGCTTTGCCTCCGCGCGGGAGGATATCACGTTGATAATCTGCGGATCGGCCAGCTCGTGGATTACCGACAATGTGATAGCCAATCGTGGCGGGCTCCACAATCGCGTGACAAGGCAGATCCGGATAGAGCCCTTTACACTTGCCGAATGCGAGCAATATTATCATTCCAGAGGCATTGATCTCAATCGTATTCAGATAACCCAACTGTACATGATCATTGGCGGCATTCCCTATTACATGGATTATGCGCAAAAGGGGCTTTCGCCTGAGCAGATAGTGGACTCCCTGTTCTTTGTCAAAGGCGCTCCGCTTGCGAATGAGTTTTCAAATTTGTATGCGTCGTTGTTCAAAAGCCCAGAAAGACACTTGAGCATCATCGAGGCTTTGGGCAAAAAGGCATCGGGCCTCACACAAAAGGAGTTGTTCGTTGTTCTTGGAATAAAGCCCAGCGGTACATACTCCAAGGCATTGATGGAGCTGGAGCAGTGCGGGTTTATCCGCAAGGCCCGCCAGTTTTCAACGGGGAGGAGGAACGGCTCTATCTATCAGCTCACCGACTTTTATACGTTGTTTTATCTCAAACATATAAAGAGCACATCATTGCCCAATGCCCGATATTGGCAGAGCAAGGGGAGAAAGGGTGCTTGGAATGCTTGGAACGGACTCGCATTTGAGCGTGTCTGTGTGGCGCATGTAGAGGAGATCAAGGTAAGGCTGGGCATCTCCGGTGTCGCAACTGAGGTCTCAGCTTGGCGAAGTACTGAGTCAGCATCGGGAGCGCAGATTGACTTGGTCATCAACAGGGACGACGGCATCGTGGACCTCTGCGAAGCAAAGTTCACAGAAAAGCCGTTTACCGTGGATGCTGCATATGACCAGAAGCTTTTTGACAAACGCGAGATCTTCCGTGAGGAAACGCGCACCAAAAAGGCACTTCACACGGTAATGGTCTCTGCCAGCGGCCTCACAGAACAGTCGCGCCGCGGAACCATCCAAGCCTTGGTTACTCTGAATGACCTGTTTGCAAGCCCAAGTTCTCTCTTGCCATAAGGCAGATTGGCGATAAACGAAAAGTTGCTCGTGGGATTGCCAAAACCACATTGCCGAACAACCTCAATCCAAGGGCGAACCTTGATATGCACGTCGTCGGCGTTGATTGCCAGATAATTGCACAAAATTATGGAATTGGTGCTCAAGAAACATATTTTTTATGAAAGTTGTATAATACGTTCCGGTTTTTGAATCATACAAAGACAATTCAAGTGTTTCTAGTTGAGGGAGTGAGTAGTTATGAATGATAAATTCCAAGAAAAACTATTGCAGGAGCTGGAAAAACTCAACAAGAGTAAGAAAATAACACGCATTTGGTGGTGGATCTTAGGTTGGGCAGCCATTGGCAGTGTTTGGGCAATGTTCCTGATTTGGATCAGCATTCGCTGAAATCCAAACCAAGTACCGGTAAAACAATCCTGTTGGTCAAAATACAGTCCATTGGAGTTGAGGAGCAGGCATGGGCGACTTGAATAAGGGGCGTTTGCGCAGTATTGCAGGTGTGAACTTCATGATTATCACATTTACGGTAATCTGGGCGGTATTCATGATTGTTGGGTTTGGGATAATCCCCTTCTCCGTTGTTGCCCTGATCGTTTTGATTGCATATTCCGTGTTTCTTTATGTGGCGATGGTCCCAACAATGCGTTCCATCCGCACTTTACCGAACGCGCCCATAGATAACAACACAGGTCAAGCGGGCAGGAGGATCGGCAGGCGGTTTCGAATCATTTTTGGCGTGGAGATACTCTGCGGTGCCGCCGTCATTGTCGTCTGCAATATTATAGGTGCCTACGAATATATTTCCCCGGCAATCGCTGTTTTTGTCGGTGCCCACTTCATATTGCTCAGCCCACTTTTTCACATTCGTTGGTATATTCCCTCGGGGATAATAGTTATTCTGGTTTCGGCAGCAGCAATCCTTTTGATTGCGCTTGGGATCTGGGACAGTCTGGCGATCGGTACTTCCTGCTTGGTCACAGCGTTAGTCACAGCAAGCATCGCCAGCTACCTACTCTGGCTGGTGCGACGAGGCATCAAAAAGCTGAAGATGCAAGCTGCCAATTCAAGCTAAATCCAATTATTCATGTTGCCGATTGCATAGAGCGGTATATTACGCATCCAGCCCTCATCTCGAAATCCGGAAATAGAAAAGCGACGTGCATTCGATACCTTGTATTTCCCGTTGAAAGCTTGCAGGCTTTTAGAGCATGCGTCGAACTCGAGTGGTAAGCCCTGCTTCGGTCAACCAGGTGATTGCGGCCCTGTACTCCCTCGCACGGGCACCGTCTTTGATGTGACCGAAAATGAACTTCTTGTTCTCTTGACCAAGATGGATCGGCAATGAATTCCATGCGGCAATTGTATATTCAGTCTCGGACGCAGTGAGATGTTTTGAAATATCTCGACGGTAGTCAGAGAGGATCTGATCTTGTACTTTACGCGCTTCTGCGAAAGCACCACTTTCCGCAAATGCAACAACAGCCTCTGGCATTCCGCCGACATAATAGTATTGCCGTAGCAATGGGGCAATCTTTGATGAGAACGTCGTAATTGCCGTGGTATCCGAGGTATCGAGAAGATCACGAATCGGATGATTTCCTGTTGCGTCGAGAAACTGGCTAAAATAAGGACGTAAAAAGGACAATTATGGTTATTATAATGATGTAACTGCTACATTTCATATTTGTCTTCGATTTTTGCACCTTTGAATACTTGACAAGTGCCTGTTTTGGCATCAGTATTATGCGCACAAACGGATAGAATCTGCGTGTTGCCAGTTTCCATTGCATGGAGATGGGGCTTTTGGCGTCTTGGGTGTTGAGGTTGAGGTGCCTTTGGTGGCACAGGTTGACTTATCCGTAGCAAGGGGCGAATCGAACAGGGGGCAACTATGGCTGACATAGCCTATCTCGATGGTGATATCTCTAACCATTCCGTCTTTATGAATGCAGCGAAGGATCTCTACCCACCACTCCCCGGGGGCAGTGCATGGGGTGATTCTGCTCACCCTTGCTATGCAAAGATCACAGAATCACCCCATGCAGCTGCCCACATCTTGAACGTGGCTGTGACGGCAGGTTGTCACTTCGACCATATT
>JAIRUT010000036.1 GCA_031254255.1 Coriobacteriales bacterium | reverse complement strand
GTCGAAGCCGGCGGCTTGGCAGTTATCGGCACCGAACGCCACGAGGCTCGGCGTATCGACAATCAGCTACGTGGCCGTTCCGGACGCCAGGGCGATCCCGGCTCGACCCAGTTTTACCTCTCCCTGGAAGATGACCTGATGCGTCTGTTCGGCGGCGATCGGATGATGCGAATCGGCAACCTGATGCAGCGTACGGATATGCCTGAAGACATGCCTATCGATTCCGGCATGGTTTCCAAGGCTATCGAGAGCGCCCAACGTCAGGTGGAGTCGATGCACTTCGATACCCGCAAGCGGGTTTTGGAATACGATGATGTCATGAACCGCCAGCGCGAGGCTATCTACAACGAGCGCAATGCCATTCTCGATGGTAAGGATATCCATGAGCGGGCGGCAGATATTATGCAGGACACGGTGGAAAAGACGGTCTCGACCTATTTTTCAGATGTGCCCGACGATTGGGATTGGAATGGATTTTCCAAGTGGTTTGAGGAGTTGACCGGGGAAGCCGAATTTGATGCACATAGCCTCATCAAACCCCTGGCTTCCGGAGGATCCGACGGTGCTGATGTGCCCCGTGCATCCCGCACCTTAGCGAATGACTCAAACGATCCGGAAGTCATTGCCGAACGCCTCTTTGATCATCTCAGCGCCATACTGGAGGCCAAGGAGACCAGTATCGGCGAAGACAAGATGCGCCAGTTGGAAAGCCAGATAATGCTCAGGATCATGGATTCACGTTGGATGAATCATCTCCAAGAGATGGATTACCTGAAAACCGGTATTGGGCTGCGGGCCTTTGGCCAGCGTGATCCCTTGACCGAGTACAAGACGGAGGCTCACACTGCCTTTGGCGAACTTCGGGACTCAATGTACGACGACTATCTGCGGACGCTGCTCAGGATCCAGATCATCGTGCCGGAAGAGGAAACCCCCGACTTGCGTCAAGCCACCTATTCCGGTCCGTCGGACAACACGCCATCAACGATGTCTGCTGTCCGCGCCCAGGCGACAGCCAATGCGGCTGCTCGGGCAACCGGCATCGCCCCGGACGGAAGCTCAATGCCGGCGAAGACTAAGACGATTAACAAGCAAGATGACCCCTTCGCCAACTCCGGGCGCAACGATCCCTGCCCTTGCGGCAGTGGCAAGAAGTTCAAAAACTGTCATGGAGCGCCGGGTCTGGCATGATAGAAGATCTTTCCGCACGCATCAACGAACAGCGCCAACGCCTTGACGAGGCCGCTAAGTTTCTCCATATTGAAGACAAACGATCCGAACTTGGCAAGCTGGAAGAGACATTCACTGAGCCGGATTTCTGGAACGACCAGCAAAGAGCTAGTAGCCTAAGCAAAGAAGCCGCTGGACTACGCAGTGATGTCGGCTCCTATGATGCTGCCCGTGAGTTGTTAGGTGACCTAGACGTAGGCAATGAGCTGGCTCTAGCCGAGGATGATGAGGATCTCTACGCTGAAGCCGCGGCCAATCTGGCGGATCTAGGCAGTCGCATTGATCAGCTGGAGCTGTCCTCTTGGTTCACCGGCCAGTTCGATTCCGGGGACGCCATTGTGAACATCAATCCTGGTCAAGGTGGGTTGGAAGCCCAGGACTGGACGGACATGCTCTATCGTATGTATCTACGCTATGTCCAGCGCAAGGGCTGGAAGGTCGAAGAGCTGGATGCTCCATCGGCCGAGGTCATCGGTATCGATCATGCTACCTTCATCGTCAGTGGCCACAACGCCTATGGCATGCTTTCCGCCGAGATCGGGGTGCACAGGCTGGTGCGAATCTCTCCAACCGATGTCAAGCAGCGTCGCCAAACGACCTTTGCAGGCGTGGAAGTTCTGCCCGTGCTGCCCGAGGACATCGAGGTGGAGATCAAAGACGGTGACCTGCGCATTGACGTCTTCAGGTCCAGCGGTCCGGGTGGCCAGTCGGTGAATACTACCGATTCAGCCGTACGTATCACGCACCTGCCCACGAATACCGTTGTGACCTGCCAAAACGAGAAGTCCCAGATCCAGAACAAGGAATCTGCGATGAAGATCTTGAAGTCCCGCCTCTATGAGCTGGAACAGGCCAAGCGGGAGGCTGAGCTGGAGTCACTGCGTGGGCCCAAGGTCGAGGCTGCTTGGGGCAACCAGATCCGCAACTATGTGCTCTACCCCTATCAACAGGTCAAAGATACACGCACCGGTATTGAAACTGGTGATGTCGATTCGGTGCTCAAGGAGGGTGATCTTGACCAGTTTATCATCGCCTTCTTGAAGCAGAAGGCGATGTTGGCGAAAGCATGATCGGAAAGCGCTCAAAACGATTGGGAGACAATCAAAAACGATCAGAATGCATGGCAAATTTTACTCAGACAGGCAGAAAGGGAACTGAGTAGCATATGGAAACTCCGAATTTTCAGGAGCTTGAGAAGGCGGCTGCCCGAATTCGCAGTGATATCCTGCGGATGATAGAGGCCGCCGGAAGCGGCCATCCCGGCGGATCACTTTCTGGAGCGGATATAATGACTGTACTTTACTTGTGAGGGATCTTGCGTCATCGTCCAGAAGAGCCAGATTGGCCCGGACGTGACCGCTTTATATTGAGCAAGGGCCATGCCGCGCCAGTGCTTTATGCCACAATGGCCCAAGCTGGCTATTTGCCGACCTCCGAACTGACTACACTTCGGAAGTTCAGATCGCGCCTTCAGGGCCATCCTGATATGAGCAAATTGCCTGGTGTCGAGGTTTCCACTGGTTCCTTAGGCCAAGGACTTTCCATCGCTGCTGGACTGGCCTACGCCTTGCGTGTTCAAGCTGAAGACGCCGATAAAGCGGCGCAACGGGTGATCACCCTGCTCGGCGACGGAGAGTGCCAGGAAGGCCAGGTCTGGGAGGCGGCGATGTTTGCTGGCAACCAGGGACTGGGAAACTTGGTCGCGGTCATCGACCAGAATGGCCTGCAGATTGATGGGCCTACCGCTGACGTTAATGACCTACGAGATCTTGCTGCCAAGTTTCGGGAGTTCGGTTGGTTTTGTCTGGATGTTGATGGCCATGATCTCGTGGCTCTCCATCAAGCTTTTAGCAGCGTTTGCCAG
>JAIRUT010000158.1 GCA_031254255.1 Coriobacteriales bacterium | reverse complement strand
GACAAAAAAGAACCGTCCCCTTTTTGTCTTGCTTCGCAGTCCTACCACTTGAAACGTGACTTCGGCGAGAGCTGGGGTCTCAGCTTTCCCTCGCCGCTCTTTGACGGCATCCGGACTTGTGTCAATGCCTGCAGCTTCTGTTTTTTGCGGATGCTTCCCAAAGGGCTGCGCCCCAGTCTTTATCTGCCTGACGACGACTACCGGCTCTCCTTTCTGAGCGGCAACTTCGTGACACTCAGCAATCTTTCCGATGCTGATTTGGAGCGCATTGTCCGGCAGCATCTTTCCCCTCTGCATGTCTCCCTCCATGCTATAGATCCGGATGTTCGGCAAACCTTGATGGGGCACAGGCACCAGCGCGGGTTGGAGGCGCTCATGCAGCTGGTCCATGCAGGCATCCAAGTCCACACGCAGATCGTTTTGCTGCCCGAAGTCAATGATGGAGAGGTTCTTCAAGAGACCTTGGTTTGGGCAGCGCAAAACCCAAACGTTTTGAGTACCGGAATCGTGCCCTACGCCTATACCCGCTTTGCCCAGCAGCAGCACAGCCATTCGCCTGAACAGGCAGCGGCCCTGATCGATGAACTGTCGCATTTCGCCCCGGATGTCCAGCTGGCGGATGCCTGGTTTGTATTGGCCAACCGAGATATTCCAAATGTTGAATATTATGGTGATTTTCCTCAGTATGAAAACGGAATCGGTATGATCCACAGCTTTCTGGATGAATGGCAGGTTGGGGTTGCCAAGTTGCCAAACGCTGAACCCGTGTCTGCACCAACACTGGCCCAGCCCACTCACCCCGAGGCTTTGGCCACGATTGCCACCAGTACAGCCTTTGCTCCCTATCTGGAAAAATGCCTCGCCCAATCTCCTTGGTCCGGTCGCATCAAAGTCCAGGCCATCGTAAACAACTTCTTTGGCGGATGCGTGGACGTGGCTGGTCTTCTCACTGCTGAAGACCTGATCCACCAGTATGATCCCGGTAAAACTGGCAACTCTCCCTTGCTCCTTCCGGAGTCGATGTTCAATGACAATGGCTTGACGCTTGATGACTATCAAGTTTCTGATCTGGAGGAGAAGCTGAAATGTGCCGTGTATGTGGTACCCTGTAGTGCAGAATTATTGCTTCAGGAACTGATCCAAAGGTCGCCAAAGCCCATTTGAGCAGAAACCGGATCGTATCGAGCGGATCAATCCAACGGCAACAGCAGTAACAGCAGCAACAACGGCAATCAAGCACTGAACCGAGCACTGAAAGAACACAGAGCCGAGCACCCCGTGCAAAGCACTGAGAGAGAAAGCGACAAGTCAGCGGTGTCCCTCCCCGTGGTAGCAGTGGTTGGCCGACCGAATGTCGGCAAATCCACCTTCGTAAATCGTATAGCGATGAGTGACGATGCCATAGTTCATGAGCAACGTGGCGTGACTCGTGACCGGTCCTACCATCGGGCGGATTGGAACGGTCGGGATTTCATGTTGATCGACACAGGCGGCATCGAGATGGGCGGAACGGATGCCTTCCAATCCGGAATCCGCAATCAAGCCCTTGTGGCTGCCGAGGAAGCTGACCTCATCGTCTTCATGGTTGACTCGCGTGGCGGTCTGTTAGCCGACGACCAGGAGGTCGCCAAGCTGCTGAAACGCTCCGGAAAACCGGTGATCCTGATCGTCAATAAAATGGACGAGCCGAAAAGAGACGACGATCTCTGGGAATTCTACAATCTCGGGCTTGGGGATCCTTGGCCAATATCCAGTGTTCATGGCCACGGTACCGGTGACATGCTGGATGCTCTGGTCAAGCTGCTGCCAGACGAAGACACCACATCGGAGACCGAGGCGGATGTCTCGATCGCCATCATCGGTCGCCCAAATGCCGGCAAGTCCACACTGACCAATCGCCTCGTCGGATATGAGCGCTCCATCGTCAGCGATGTTGCCGGCACCACGCGTGATGCCATCGACAGCATCATCGAGCGTGAGGGCCAACTTTATCGGATCGTGGACACGGCGGGCATCCGCCGCAAGTCCCAGATCGACGAGGACGTCGAATACTACGGCTTTGTCCGGGCTCTGCGGGCAATAGACAGGGCTGATGTGGCGCTGCTTCTGATTGACGCCACGCTCGGACTGACCGATCAAGACCAGAGGGTTGCCAGGCTAGCGGTCGAGCGGCGCTGCGCCATGGTAATTCTCATCAACAAATGGGATCTCCTGATCACACTGGAGGAACGCGAGCAGCTGCGGGAGCAGATCAAAGATCGCCTGCCCTATGTGTCATATGCGCAGGTGATTCCCATCTCGGCCCTGACCGGTCGCAGTGTCCATCGCATCTGGGACGCCGTGGATACGGCCTATGCAAACTTCAACGCTTCGATCCCCACATCGAAGCTGAACGCCCTGCTCACAGAGTTGCGCGATTTTGGCCATTCAGTCTCGCGCGGCAAAATGCATCTGCGCATCAACTATGTTACACAGACCGGGACGCGTCCGCCGACCTTCACCTTCTTCGCCAATCATCCTCAGCTCGTAGATGACAACTTCTATCGCTACCTTGAAAATCGCTTGCGGGCTGCTTTGGATCTGGGGGGAACACCGATTCGCCTACGATTCAGAAAGAAGGACTGACCTCTTATGGACGTCGGCAATGTGCTTTCCTATGCAGTAGTTATTGTGGTAGTCGGTTTTCTGCTGGGATCAATTCCCTGGGGGTTGATCATCTCCAAACTTTTCTACAAAACTGACATACGTGAGCACGGTTCTGGCAATATCGGCACCACGAACACGATCAGAGCGCTGGGCAAGGGTGCCGGCGCGGTTGTTTTCATTCTGGATTTTCTGAAAGGTCTGGTGGCGGGGGTCCTGGGACTTTCCCTTGGGGCGATGGCCGCTGGTTATTATATTTACAATGCCGGAGCCCAAGCAATTGACCCACTTGTTATCACCAGCACTTCATACCATATTAACGGTCTGATGATCGGCCTGGCTTTTCTTGCATGCGTGGCCGGACACATCTTCTCACCTTGGTTGAAATTCAAGGGTGGCAAGGGAATTGCCACCGCCGTCGGCTGCGCCTTTGTGGTGTTCGGCGGGCTAGGTGCCGTGATCGCCTTCGCGGTCTTTGTGCTTTTTGTGCTCCTGACCCGTTATGTCAGCATCGGCTCGATGGTTGCCGCTTTTTCCTGCCCCTTTGTCGCTTGGTGGAGCTCCCACGGAGAGCCGGTTTTTGTCATCGTGGTCGCAATGACAACCGCCCTGATGATCTGGGCACATCGCGGCAACATCAAGCGGCTCAGGGATGGAACAGAAAGTAGAATAGGGAAGCCAAAGAAATAATCTGACACTGGCGATAGGAATGCGGAGAGTCTTCTTAACATTACATTCCACCCCATGTCGATAGGGAGATAAAGCTGTGAATGCAGAAAGCGGTCATATTGGAGTCATCGGAGCTGGCTCTTGGGGCAGTGCGATAGCTTGGCTTCTGGGTCAGAAGGGCATCCGCGTCCGATTGTGGACACGAGACGCTGAGCTGGTAGAATCGATCAATATCCACCATCAGCATTCCCTCTTCCTCGAGGGCATTCATTTTGCGGATATGGTTGACGCCAGCACCGATATAGCCGCGGTTGTCCAAGGCGCCGAGTCCTTGGTCTTAGTCACGCCTTCATCTGTGGTCGCTCAGATATCGACGCAGATCGCTCCGCACTTGTCGTCGGAAACGCCGGTTGTCCTGCTCAGCAAGGGTCTGGACTTTGAGAGTGATCGCCTGCTGCTGGATGTGTTGGGGCAAAATCTCTCAAATTCCCAGCGTCTGGCTGTGCTTTCTGGGCCCAACCATGCCGAGGAAGTCTCCAAGGGGATGCCTTCGGCTACGGTCATTGCCTCCAGCGATGAGTCCACGGCCCGCTACTTTCAAGAACTTTTAGCCACCCCGAATTTTCGGGTTTACACCTCTAACGACACGGTTGGTGTCCAGCTCTGCGGAGCCGCCAAGAATATCATCGCTATTGCCTGTGGTCTGGCCGCGGGTTGCGGCTATGGGGACAACACTCTGGCGATGCTGATGACCCGCGGACTGGCCGAGATCAGCCGCTTGGTACAGGCCTGCGGGGGCCAACAACAGACCTGCATGGGCCTGGCTGGAATGGGGGATCTGGTTGTGACCTGCATCTCCGAACACTCCCGCAACCGCTCCTTTGGGATCGAACTGGCCCAAGGGGGCAGCCTCGAGGCCTATCAGGCCCGGACCCACATGGTCGTGGAAGGTGCCTTGGCCTGCCAGACAGTCACAAAACTGGCCAACCATCACGGTGTCGAGATGCCCATCTGCAAGCTGGTTTACGAGATCGTCTGGGGCAATGGTAATCTGACCGAAGAGATCAACGCCTTGGTTACACGTAGCCTGAAAGCTGAGTTTTAGATAATGCAACCGGTTGCTTTTGCTCCCTCAATCCTGAGCGCGGATTTTGCGGATTTTGCCTCAGCTATCCGGTTGATCGAAGCTGGCCAACCGGAGTGGCTGCACATCGACGTCATGGACGGGCATTTTGTCCCCAATCTGACGATTGGACCGCCAGCCGTTAAAGCCTTGAAGAGAATCACAGATATCCCTCTGGATGTCCATCTGATGATCTCCAATCCCGAGGAGCAACTGGACTGGTACTTAGAGGCCGGTGCCGACCTTGTGACGGTGCACCTTGAGATTGGTGGGCAGTTTGACCAGAAAGTCAATGCACATGGCCAATCCTTTGCGATAGAAGAGGTGAGCCATCCGGAAAAGATCAGCGCGCTCCTGTCCCGCATTCGTACCGCCGGGCGCAAAGCGGGCCTCTCCCTGAACCCTGGCACTCCCGTTGAACTGGCCCTACCCTTCCTCGACCAATGCGACTTAGTTTTGGTGATGAGCGTGCATCCGGGTTTCGGAGGCCAGAGCTTCATAGAGTCCTCGCTGGAAAAGCTGGAAAGGATCGCCTCGGAGGCCACGGCCACTAGCCAGAATCCGAACCTGCTCATAGAGGTGGACGGGGGCATCAACACCCAGACGGCCCCCGCTACGGTCGCCGCCGGAGCCAATCTGCTGGTGGCAGGCAATGCCATCTTCGGCAACCCCGATCCACTGGCCGCCTTGGCCAAGCTGCGCATGGCAGCTGGGGTGTGAATGAGGGCAACGGTATTGTTACTTTTTGCGGCATCCCGCATGTGCTGCAAAACAGCTGCGCGGATAATGCCCCGCACCCTTCTCCCTTGCTTACCAGCCTAGCAAAATTCTGCTAAGCTCTAAACCATGAATACCATGAATACTACAGCGACCTTGGTCGATACGCACACTCATTCTGCATATTCTGGACACGGCAAGGGAAGGCCAGCCGATATCATCTCCGAGGCTGCCTCCAGAGGACTGAAGCTTATTGCCCAGACGGAACATCTGCCGATGCCGGCAGGCATGGACCAAAATGGGGAGTTTGCGCTGACGCAAGAGCAGCTGCCAGACTATATCGCGGACGTCCAGGCGGCTCGGGCGGCACATCCTGACCTGGAGGTGATTTTGGGTGTCGAGGTGGACTGGATGGATAATGCCGAGGAGCATATTCGTGGGCAGTTGGGTGCGCACCCAGACAACCCCTTTGAACTGGTCTTGGGCTCCGTGCATGTCTTGACCGATGACCCTGATTCCCCCTTTGGCTTTTGGCCATTCGACTATTCGGGAGCGATCGATGGCTGGGAGAAGCGGGGCGTGGACTACGTCTGGCGGGAGTATTTCCGCCTCTGGTTCGATGCCGTCCAGAGCGGCTTTTTCGACATCATGGCTCATCCGGATCTGCCGAAAAAACTCGGCTTTCGACCGCACTTTGACCCCCAGCCCATCTGGAACCAGATGGCCGAGGCCGTCAAGGCCGCTGACCTGATGGTTGAGGTAAACACCTCCGGCCTGTTCACACCAGCAGCGGAAATCTATCCCGGACCAGAGCTGCTGCGTGCATTCTGCCTCGCTGGCGTGCCTTGCACCCTGTCTTCAGATGCCCATGCGCCAGAGAATGTGGCGCGGGCAAATGATGTTGGCCTGCGGGCTCTATACGAGGCCGGTTATCGTGCCATAACTGTTCCGACCCGTGATGGTGACCGACGTCAGATCGCCATCGATACTGAAGGGTAGCGCAACCATAACTGATACCAACCCAGCAAATAGGCTCGGACGCATAGCCGTCCTTGTCAATCCGATGGCTTCGCGCAGTAATGGTGAGGCTGATTGGCTGGCTCTGGAAGAGCGTTTCCATAGGAGTTTTCCAAACGCTAGCGTCGAAGTCATTAGCACGCAAAGCCCCGAGCATACCGTCAAATTAGGCGAAGAACTGCAAACCGACCTGATTGTTTCGGTCAGCGGCGATGGTACCCTACACAACATAACCCAGGGGCTGATGCGCAGGGAGCGGACTGACCGCCCCGCCCTGACTGTTGTCCCAGTGGGCACCGGCAATGACTTCGCCCGCTCCGCCGGCATCCCCTTGGATCCCAGCCAAGCTGTATCGGCCATTTCCACTGGCGTACTGCGGACGATCGACATCGGGCGTTGCAACGACCGCTATTACCTGAACACTCTGAGTTTCGGGGTCGATGCAGCTATTGGCCTGCGAACTGCCGAACTGGCCCGTGAGCAGCGCCGAGGCGGCGCCATCCTCTACGCCCTGACGGCTGTGCGCACCGTGATCACTGAGCTGCATCCCCATAGTTGTCGGATGCATATCGACGGTCAGGATGCCGGGCAGGATATGGCGAGGGATATAGAGAAGGAGCTGCTGATCTGCGCTGTCCAAAACGGTCCATATTATGGCGGCGGTTTTATGCCGGCCCCGGATGCCCGGCTGGACGACGGCCTGCTTGATGTCTGCATGATCGGTCGCATCTCGATACCCAAAGCCCTGTATTATCTGGCGCGGATGCGCCAAGGCAGCCACCAGCAGCTGAAAGCCTTCACCAGCCTGCGGGCGCGTTCCCTGACCATTGATTTCACCACGACAATACCCTGCCAGTGTGACGGTGAACCTCTAGATGCCCAGCATTTCGAGATCGAAGTCATTCCCCAAGCGCTGAATATCCTCGCACCACTCGCACCACTCGCAGCGGCTCGACATTCGTGAATATGACTACTAGCGTTAATATGAAAGAAGAAGCGCCCCCACTCTTTGCCTCGGTGGTCTTGGATATCCCAACACGTTCTCTGGACGAGGCCTTCACCTACGCCGTTCCCGAGCATCTGCGCCCATCATGTGCGGTCGGCTGCTCGGTCTTGCTGACCTTCGCGCGTCGCACAGCACTCGGTTACGTGGTGGCTCTGAGTGCAAGTCTGCCCGACGGTCTGGCAGCGGACAAGATCAGGGATCTGCGTGAGGTTTTATCGACACCTTACTTCGATGCCCAGCACTACGAGCTGGCGCGATGGATATCGCGGGAATACTTGAGCCCCTTAAGCGAGACGCTGCGCCTTTTCACACCTCCAGGCTCTGCGCCGAGGCTGCAAAAAGACCCCTCTGGCGTCTGGCGTTTGGAGCATCCCGGTGTCGGCCCAGTGGATGACCGTTGGGTCAGCCTGACCGAGGCGGGGCGCGAGGCCTTGGATGATACCAAGGCCCTGCCGTCGCGGGCAAAGCGGCAACGGGCAATCTTGGAGGCCTTGCGGGAGGGAGAACTAAAGGTCAGCGAGCTGGCCTTGGCAGTCGAGCAGCCGACAGCACCCTTGCGATCCTTGGAGAAGAAGGCGCTCGTGAGTATTGAGAACCGGCGCCGCATCCGTGGCCAGCGTCCAGCTTTGCCGGTTTCGCAGGACATCTTGGATCTGACGGCTGGCCAGCGTGAGGCCTTGGCGGCCATATTCGCCAGTCTCGGTGGACTGGACGGAACGCCGCGCCCGATCCTCCTTGACGGAGTCACCGGCTCCGGCAAGACCGAGGTCTACTTGCAGGCCATCCGCCACGTTTTGGAGCAGGGTGGCAGCGCTATCGTGCTGGTGCCGGAGATCTCGCTGACTCCCCAGACCGTCGCCCGCTTCCGCTCCCGCTTCGGCGAGCAGGTCGCGGTCCTCCATTCCCGCCTCTCCATCGGGGAGCGCTTCGACCAGTGGGACCTTCTGCGCAACGGTAGCGCGCGGGTTGTCGTCGGCGCCCGTTCCGCATTGTTTGCACCACTGCAAAACCTGGGCCTGATCATCATCGACGAAGAACATGAAAGCTCCTATAAACAGGGTTCGACACCCCGCTACCTGAGTCGGGATGTCGCCGAGCAGCTGGCCAAGCTGAACGCTGCGACACTGGTCCTGGGCAGTGCGACGCCCTCACTCGAAAGCCTCGAAGCTTGCCGTGAAGGTCGTTACCAGCGCATCTTGCTGCCAGAGAGGACAACCGGGCGACCCCTGCCAAGCATCAAGGTCGTCAACCTGGCCCGCGAGTTCAAGGCCGGCAACAAGACGATGTTCTCTGACGCCCTGACACGGGCTTTGTTGAAGGCCATGGAGGCAGGGGAGAAGGCTGTCCTACTGCTGAACAAGCGTGGTTTTGCCTCCTTTTTGCTCTGCCGGGACTGTGGCTACGTGCCGATGTGTGAAAACTGTGCGACCTCACTGACTTACCATGAGCACCCGCCGCGCTTGGTTTGCCATCATTGTGATGCTCGCCAGCAGGTGCCGCCGGTCTGCCCGGAATGTGGGAGCCCCTACTTGCGTCAACTGGGCCCGGGCACCCAGTTTGCCTATGACCAGCTGTTGAAAATCCTGCCAGAGGGCACGCCAGTAGTGCGCATGGATGCGGACACGACGCGTGGTCGCTACGGCCACGAGAAGTGCCTCGAGGAGTTTATTGCCGCTGATCACGGGGTTTTGTTGGGCACTCAGATGATTGCCAAAGGTCTGGACTTTCCGGAGGTCACCCTGGTTGGTGTGCTGATTGCCGATACGGCCCTCAAACTTCCGGATTTTCGCGCAGCGGAGCGCACCTATCAGCTCTTGGAGCAGGTCGCCGGCCGAGCAGGGCGGGCGGAAAAGGACGGTCGGGTGATCGTTCAGACCTACTGGCCGGAGCATCCGGCAATCAATGCTGCAGCTGAACATGATCGCGACATCCTTCTCGATGAGGAGCGTGAGCTGCGGGGAGAGCTCGGCTATCCGCCCTTCAAACGCCTGGCCAACGTCCTGATCTGGGGCGAGTCCTTGGAAGCCGTTCGCGAGCAGGCTGACGTTTGGGGTCAGGTTCTGCGTGCCAAGTTGAGTGCAGTCCAATACTCCACCCAATACTCCACCCAACACACCGACTTTCCCGCAGCCTCACTCATAAGCTGGCAACTACTGGGGCCGAGTCCTTGCGTCATAGCCAAGCGTCAAGGCCAACATCGTTGGCATCTGCTCCTGAAAGCACCGGTCGGCGCCGATCTACCAAGTTTCCTGGGCGAGGCAATAACCAAGGTAAAACCGAGGCCAGGCATTAGCCAAACTATCGACATCGACCCCTACGACCTGATGTAGAAGCCTCGAATCGCTAAAGCCAGCCCCCGGTCAGTACCTGGGCCGGCACCTTGAGCCAGCCCAGAGTCAACAGCGAGCAAACATGATGCGCTTCCGCAAGAATCTTTTGGCACTGAGGCATCCACGTTCGACTTGAAGCGGCTACAATAGGAGGCGATAATCAGCTTATCCGAGAGAGGAAAAGCCTATGAGTGAAGAATTGGAAGTGCTTTTACGAGAGGCTGACCGCAAGAAGGCCGAGTTGGCAGAAAAACCAGAACTGGCTCCTGAAGCTGAAGAGGCTTGTCGGGAGCGTTTTTTGTATGAGAGTGTTTACTGTAACAATGCTATCGAGGGCAATCAGCTTATCCTTGAGGAGGTCGAGCGCCTCCTGAAGAATGACGAAGTGGTTGCGGGCAAGTCCCTGTCTGACCACGTCTCGATAGTCGGTTATCGCGATGCCATGCTGCTCTGCGATTATTATGTCCGCCAAGACATGCGCATCTCAGAGCATGAGATCCGTAAACTCCATTATCGGATGTTGATCAATCGCCAAGATATCTCCGGTGAATACCGCAACTTTAACATGATGATCAAGGGGCACCGCCCGACTTCTCCTGAGAAGATCAGCTACAAGATGCTCCAACTGGTTGAGGCCAAGCCGACAGAACATGCCCATCCGATCGAGACTACAGCATTTTTCCATCTGCGCATTGAGAAGATCCATCCTTTTGCTGACGGAAACGGACGCGTTGGCCGTCTGCTGATCAATGTCATGCTGGAGCAGGCTGGCTATCCGGCGGTCATCATCAAGCCGGACGACCGCATGGAGTACTATCAGGCCCTGGATGCTTATGACGGCTTGAATGGCAACCCACAGGTCAAGCCGATGCAGGTTCTTCTGGCCAAACTGGTAAACCGTAGGCTGGATGAGCTGCTGGCTCTGCAATAGGAAGTATAGAAGTGCAGATCATCGTTGCTCCAGATCCTGTTTTACGCGCCAAGGCCGAAGAGGTCACTGATGCTGAACTTGCCGAGATTCGCGGCATC
>JAIRUT010000155.1 GCA_031254255.1 Coriobacteriales bacterium | reverse complement strand
AAAGTCCGTCTCACAATTGACCTCCACCAAGGCGGCGTTTTGGCTGTCGCCAGAGACAACAGCGGCAACCAGTCCCTCGTTAGTGGCCCGGCCAGCCTTCTTGGCAGCTGCAGCCAGTCCACGCGTACGCAAGACATCAACAGCCTTCTCGATATCACCCTCAGCCTCGGTCAAGGCCTTCTTGCATTCCATCATGCCAGCGCCGGTCATCTCACGAAGCTCTTTGACCATTTGCGCAGTAACTTCTGCCATATCCTTACCTCTTTCTATCTTCTATAAACAGCTGACCTCTGCGGTCAGATCGATCTTTGCCTTGCTTTTAATCATTTTAATCTGGACTGTTTTAACCCGTTGTCCAGACTCATCAACCTCCATGGCTTTGGCTCCTGCTGGCCAGTCCTGGAGACAACAGCTTAGCTTGCCTTGCTGGCTGCACATGCTGTGCTGGCAGCACGTAGTAAGTATTACTCGGCGTCCGCAGGTGCCTCGGCTGGAGCGGCAGTCTCGGCCTCGGCGGCTTCACCTTCAGCAACTGGAGCGACCTCGGCTTCGGGGGCTGGTGCTGGTGCAGCCTCAGCCACTGGAGCAGCCTCAACCGCTGGAGCTGCCTCAGCCACTGGAGCTACAGTTGCGGCTTCGGCAGTGGCAGGATCAGCGGGAGCATTAGCCCCACCATTTTCCGCAGTCATCTCGGACTCGCTAACCGAGGTTTGATTGCTACCCGTCAACACAGCCTCAGCGATGACCTCGGTCAACAGGGCCACCGAACGGATTGCGTCGTCGTTGCCAGGAATGCCGAAGTCGACATCATCAGGATCTGAGTTGGTATCGATGATTCCGATAACCGGGATCCCAAGGCGACGGGCCTCCCTGATTGCGATATTCTCACGATGGGTATCAACGACAAAAATAGCCTGAGGGACAGCATTCATGTTGCGGATACCGTTCAGGTTGGCTTGAAGTTTGCCGAGCTCCTTATGCAGCAGGATCTGCTCCTTCTTGGGCAGAGACTCCATGCGTCCGTCGGTATCCATGGCCTCCAGTTCCTCCATGCGGCTGACGCGGGCCCGAATGGTCACGAAATTTGTCAGCATGCCACCCAGCCAACGATTGCTGACATAGGGCATACCGCAACGATCAGCCTGGGTGATCACAGCTTCCTGGGCCTGCTTCTTGGTACCGACAAAAAGTAAGGCACCACCTTGTCCGATCAAACGGGAGACATAACTGAAAGCTCGATCCAAACCGTACATTGTCTGCTTCAGGTCGAGGATATAAATACCATTGCGCTCGCCTAAGATATAGGGCTTCATCTTGGGGTTCCAACGCCGGGTCTGATGCCCAAAATGGACAGCTGCACCAAGCAGCGACCTGATAGTCACAGGTTGAATCATATACATACTCTCCTTTTCGTTTTTGCGATACTGGAAGCATTTATAGCTCCAGTTAACCGCCCTCTGCCTGCCTCATCCTCCGAAACGCAACCTGCGCAAGATCAGGCCACGGGCGCTCGGAGTCAGCAAACATGTGTGATAGACTAACCGTCATATGTTAGCACAAATTGCTGCTCGATTCTTCCAAAGCCCTCGATCAAACGCAAAGCTTTATCACCCAGCATCTTCGAAGACCCGATATTAATAAAGGTGCATTAATGAGTTAAAGAAGTGTCGCTAGACGTTCACAGCCTACTTTTGGTCATTTTGAATCAGTAGCTCACGTAGGGCAGCCAAAGGATGGTCAGCGCTTGGTTCATCGCTACAGCAGCAAGGTTCGCTTTTTAGGTCAGCGCCACAGCTTGGGCAGATACCCGGACAATCTGGGGTGCATAGAACCACGAAAGGCATACACTCCACTAAAGCAGCATGGATTGGAGCCGCGAGATCCACCAGTCCATCAGCCTCAACCAGAGTAACCTCATCGTCATCCTCGCATAACTCGCTATCTCGTTCGCGGGTGACATAATAGGTCTCGACATCGCCTTGGAGTTCGATTTCCGTTTTATCCAGGCAGCGGGCACAAGCACCAACAGCCGTGGTCTTCACTATTCCCGAAAGCAGTATGCCGCTTCCAGTATTTGTTAAATTGAGGTCGTAGTCTATACCTTTGGGAAGTTCGAAAAGCAGCCCACCTTTGGCAATGCTTTCCAAGTCAATATGACCACTCAGCTCTCGCTCATCACCAAGTTGAGCGAGTTCCGGAAAAAGATGATAGTTGAATTCAAACATTATGTATCCCGAGCTGGTCTTTGACAATATACATGAATATTGCCAGACCATCGTTTATTCCCGAGCTGACACTTGAAAGTATCAAGCTGGCTTTTTACTGATAATCTACTAATACCTCATTGGTTGGCATTTTGAATAAAATCAATTAGCGAATACCGCGAGCATTTAGACGCTCCCGTGAACGGTGGACATTGTCATTGAGTTGCTCCAATGTATTCTGGACATGGCTGAGAACGCTGTCGGCGTAGTTTTCAGCACCCGAACGTATTTGTCGCTCAGCCTCTCGTGCTTCCATCAGAATCTGCTCCGCCTGACTCTGGGCAATCCGAACCACCTCTTGCTCAGAAGCAATGGTCAAAGCCTGATTTCGGGCATCTTCAATGATCCGATCCGCCTGCATCTGGGCATCTTCCAAGGTTTCGTCCCGTTGTCGAAGCAACGTCCGAGCCTCAGCGACCTCCTGCGGATAAGCTTGACGGATCTCATCCAAAATATCCAAAGCGGTACCTGCTTCTATGGTGCGCTTATCCCGACTCCCCAAAGGCGACTTGCCATCTTCGACCAGATTTGAGAGTTCATCAAGCAAGTTATCGACAGAACGATCGTCCATTTGCGGATCCTTTCACGGAATTAAACGTCAATTTACTATAATACAACAAAGATAGCTTTCATGATGGCATTTCTTAGAACACCTGCACAGAAATGCTTTTGCTGCAAAAGCAGACGACATTGGATTTGAATTGTAAGTTATAGAATGAATTGCAATCTGCAGAGTTGTGAATGTCCGTTTGCGAACGATCAAGAGCTACCACGTGTAACTCAAGCAAATCTGCGATACACTAAAAAATGCATTAAATAAGGACGGTCAGCAATCTGAATGTTTAACGTATCAACACCGACCCATTGCTTGCGCGTCCGATTTTTTTATACATCATATTGTCTAATAAAAGCTGGTTTTATTAAAGAAAGTGAGGACAGTTTATGGCAGATCAATTGGACGTCAACAATGCTGTAGGGGAAGTCATCGATGGTGTGTATCAGGAAGTTCATTCAATCGATAGCTTTGATGAGGCCACGGACTTCGAGCTGAAGCACAGCCCGAATATCGAGATCGTGGAAGGTGCGAACGGCCAGACCGTCAAGGTCAGCATCGGCCTCAAGGGTCTATCACATCCCCAGACTGAGGAGCACTACATTGAGTGGATTCGTCTCTTCGTTGGTGAGAATCTTATCGGCGTGGTCAACTTCAGCGCTGACCAAGCCCCCGAGGCTAACTTTGAGATCAAACGAGATAATCAACAAGTGATAGCCCAGGCACTCTGCAACCTGCATGGAGTTTGGGAAAGCCGGGCCTGAGATTCTAAGGCATCAGTTTGACGAGGTCTCGTCTTCGGGCCACCCTGTGATTGCCGGGTCCTCTTCCTCATCAGGATTCAAGAAGTCTTCGAAAGGAGCCGGTAGACAGTCCTCGTAGGTAACATCAACTGCATAAGCTTTTGCTAGGGCGTCCAGTTGCTGAATACGCAACTTGGCGCCCTTCTCGTCTCCAAACTCACGACGATAGTAGGCTGCCAAACCTAGACTGCGGGTCACATAAGGAGCAAGCTGTTCGTCAAACCCACCCAACTGAAGAATGGTCACCAGGGATTCAGGAGCCAGGCTCTCCAAAAAGGCTGGATCGAGATCCATGGCTTGGGCTAGAGAGGCCTCAACCATCTCCGCATCTCCGCGTGGGTCAGCCTTCTGCTCCATGAGCGACTTTCGAATGGCCTCGACCAGTAAGAGGATTTGGCGCATCAGGTAGTCATTTTGCAACATCTTGGAAACCTCCTAATATGTGTGGAGAGACATGCGACAAGACAAAAAGGGGACGGTTCTTTTTTGTC
>JAIRUT010000151.1 GCA_031254255.1 Coriobacteriales bacterium | reverse complement strand
GACAAAAAAGGATAAACAAAATCCGATAAAAGAGAATAGGTAATTTTGGGGATATTTGGAGCTTTGTTGATGATATTATGTCATGGGCGTTTTGGGAAGCATTGAAATTTAGGCATATGCATTGAAGAGGTATTTGAAAATACGCATAATAACTGTATTTATTTGCGCATAATATGCCTAATATCAGTGTTTGTATGTACTTTGTTCTATTGCATTTGCGGTGATGTTGGGTTAGCGGATGATCTATGAACTTTTGAGTAAAGGAGGAAGCTGTGAAAGTTTCAAAGAAGGCTCTTGTAATTATGTTGAGTCTGGTGGTCGCTCTGAGTGTTGCATTGGTCGGATGCTCATCGTCTTCAGGAAGCAAGCTGGTAACGGAGGGCAAGCTGACAATCGGATCAGATTGCGATTATCCGCCATTTATCTCCCTTGAGAATGGTAAGCCGGTAGGCTTTGAGTATGACCTCATGAAGCTCATCGCCGATGATCTTGGCCTTGAGCTCGTCTATCTACCACCCCAGAATTTTGACACCCTGATTCCCTCGATCAATGCTGGTGGAAAGATGGATCTAGCAGTCTCTTCTTTGACCATCACGGATGAGCGCAAAGCACTTGTGGACTTTTGTCTTCCCTACTTTGATTCCAATCAGGCTGTGGTAACCATGAAGAGCAGCGACTACGCAAAGGCCTCTGACCTGGCTGGCAAGGTCGTTGGTGCTCAGTCCGGAACCACAGGCGAAGCTTGGGCTAAGGAGAATTTAGCCGGCTCGACAGTGAAGCCATTCAACCAAACCAGCGAGGGTCTAACGGCTCTGCAGGCTGGTGAGATCGAGGCCATGATCTTTGATGAGCCTGTGGCTTCTGATAGGGTTGCGAACACCTTTACCGATTGCCATATCATCCAAGTCATCCCGACTGGTGAGCAATATGGCTTTGCCGTTAGCAAGGAAAACCCAAAGCTGCGCGATCAGGTCAATGCCAGTCTTCAGAAGCTTATTGACAATGGCACTTATGCGGACGCCTTTGCTAAGTACTTTGACTTTGAGCCGACTATCAAATAATCATCTTCAGTGCAATCGCTGAGCCTGCAAGGATTATTGCAGGCTCAGCCAGCGCATCTGGTTTAGTACGGAAACAGGACAGATGATCACAAGAGAAGGCAGGAAAAGAGCGGATGGACAATAGTCGCCTGCAGCAGTCAGGCTTGAAGCGTTTTGTCATGATTGCGCTTGTCAGTCTGCTCTTGATCGGCATCTTTGCGTTTCCCCAGCAGGCCATTGCCCTGACAACTGCAAAGGCCGAGGCTGAGCCAAATAATTCCGCTCAGACCAGCGTTATTGGTGGCGAACCGACAAATGTCACTTGGGTCGGCATGCTTTCCGCAAACGAGGAAGCCACAGCGCTGAAGCTGGTTTTTCCGGATGGCACAATAATTAGTGACCAAACTTCTATGAGCGTCACCGAGGTGGTTTTGGATGACCCCTCAAATCCCATCAGCACCCCAGTGGAATTTACCAGTGAGATCAGCAATGCAGAGATATCCCTAAGCTTTGCGAAACCGATAAAGGCTGGCAGCCAACTCCATGTGAGTATCACCGCCATCAGCTTTCCAGCTGGCGGCGGTACATATTACATAAATGGCAAATACACTGATGTTGCTGGTTCTACGCACGATCTGGCTGACAAATATGATCCCATCAAGGTTCAACCTGCTTATTCGGCTGGATCCGTAGCCCTGACCACCGTAGCGGCTACTGCCAAGTTGAATGATTCCTCAAACAGCATGGTCATAGGTGGCGAGCCGACACGTATTACATGGACCGGTAATGTCAGCAGCAATGCTGAGATCACCGGAATCACTTTCACGTTTCCTGAAGGTACGAAGGTTAGCGATCAGACCAGTGTGAAAGTTCAAGAAATGATCATGGACAATCCCGATAAACCGGGTCGGGCCACGATCGATTCCACCGCTGATATCAGCGGCACACAAGTGTCCTTGAACCTTGCAACACCGATCCACTCCGGCAATCAGGCCTATATCGAGATCTTCCAAATCAGCCTTCCTGATGATGGTGGCGAGTTTTTTATCACCGGCAGTTACACCGATGGTGCCGGTAATGTCTACAATCTGGAGCCTAATCCAGCTCCCATCAAGGTCTCGAAAATCAGCCAGTCTGAGCGGCTTGTCAACCTTGTCAACTCCCAAGCATGGGTGGAGAAGTGGAATTCCTTCAAATTCTTAAATATCTTTGTTAATCCAGGTTGGATTGTGGCTTCGATACCGGTGCTCTTCGTCGGTTGGTTGCGCTCCCTGATGCTGGTCTTGATCGGATTCCCGTTGGCCATCCCAATCGGTCTGGGTATTTCATTTTTGCGGATGTCCCAGATCGGAGTCCTACGTGCAGTATCTAGCCTGTATGTTAACGTAATCCGTGGTACTCCCTTGTTCCTGCAGATCTATATCGCCTTCTTCGGACTGCCTTTGATGGGGATCCATCTTGGCGGCTACACTGTCGGCGTGCTTGTACTGGCTATAAATTCTAGTGCCTATCTGGCGGAGATCTTCAGGGCGGGTATACAGTCTATTAACAAGGGGCAGTTCGAAGCTTCGCATTCACTGGGAATGAATGGGTTCCAGACCATGTTCTCGGTTATTATTCCGCAGACTGTACGTCGCGTGATACCCACGATGACTTCCGAGTTCATCCTGCTCTACAAGGACACCTCTCTGCTGGCGGCGGTTGGCATCATGGAACAAATGACATTTGCCAAGAGCCTTGTTGCAAACTCAGGGTTCATGACCCCCTATGTGGTTTCCGCAGGATTCTACTTGATGATCACTTTGCCACTGACCCGAATAATCTCGATATTCGAGAAGAAGCTGGCCGCCTCTGACGGGCGCAAAGAGCCTCCTGAAGATAAGAAAAAGAAGAAAGTCAAGGAAAAGCGAGTTGGACTGTTCAA
>JAIRUT010000142.1 GCA_031254255.1 Coriobacteriales bacterium | reverse complement strand
GAGCCGACCAAGAAGCACACGATTTCGATGCGCCTGAAAGAGACGGCGGATGATTACCGTTACTTCCCCGAGCCTGACATGGTACCTTTCCATCTCAGCGACGAATTCGTACAGGGAGTCAGCGAGCGGCTGCCGGAATTGCCGGATGCCAAGAAGCAGCGTTACGTTGAGCTCTATGCTCTGCCGGTTGCCGACGCCTTGAATATCGCCGGGGATCCCGAGCTTGCGGCCTTCTTTGATACCGCGATGGTCAGCGCTGGGCAAGGGGTTGCCAGCACCCCCCAATCCCTGGCCAAACCAGTAGCCAACCTGCTGCTCAACGATGTCAGCGCCTGGTTAAACCAAAGCGCCACAACGCTCAGTGAGGCGGCCTTCTCGGCAGCTGACCTGAGCGAACTGGCAAGCTTTGCGGCCACGGGCAGCATCTCTTCCAAACAAGTCAAGCAGGTGTTCACGCTGATGACAGAAAGCGGACGGCCGCCAGCACAGATCATCGACGAGCAGGGGCTGCGCCAGGTTTCGGACTCCGGCGCCATTGAGGCGGTAATCGACGAGATCCTTACGGCCTATCCCGACAAAGTGGCCGAGTATCAATCCGGCAAGACGGGCCTGCTCGGGTTCTTCGTCGGCCAGGCGATGAAGCAGATGAAGGGTCAGGGCAACCCGCGCCTGATCAGCGATTTGCTGACGGAACGACTGAAGTAAAAACAGCTACGCAGCTTGCAATCGCAGCTTGCAATGATGGTTTGACAGGAAGGATCAGGCAGATGCCAAAGAAGAAATTCGATTATTTCGAGGCCATGGTGGTTCAGGGGAACTTTGCTGTTCAGGAGTCAGAGCTGCTGCTCACCTACATGAAGAGCTTCGACCCGGAGAAGGTTTCAGAGTGGATAGTCGATATGCATGAGATCGAAAATGCCGCTGACTCGCAGATTCACGATATATTCAAGAATTTGGCAAATGAATTCGTGACACCCATTGATCGCGAGGACCTGATCCATCTATCGCAGCGTTTGGATGACATCGTCGATTATGTTGAGGATGTTTTGCAACTGCTCTATTTCTACGATGTCCAGAAGATCTTTGAGATGGCTTTGCCTCTGGCAGAGGTTGTGGTTTCTGCAGCGCAGTCTTTGAAGACCGCGCTCGAGGAATTTCATAATTTTCGAAAATCCAAGGAGTTGAAAGGCCATATCGTCAGAGTCAATGATTTGGAGGAGGAAGCAGATCACCTTTATGCTGAGGGCATGAAGCACCTCTACCGGAACTACACTGACAATCCACTGTTTGTGATGATCTGGAGCAACCTTTTCGACCGCTTGGAGCGTTGCGCCGATGCCTGCGAGAACGTTGCTGATATCATGGATACGGTTGTCTTAAAAAACACCTGATTGCTGTGGATGGACTGCATAATTGCAGGATATAACCTGCATATCTGATATAAATACCTTGTTCCTATACATGCCCGGACAAATATGCTCCGGATAGATGACCTAAGAGGTGATGGATTTAGAGATGAGTGTTGCGAGCGCTTCGAGTAATGCCTCGAGTAATCTGGATTATTTTGCCGAGCCGGACTACGATCGGGCCGAGCGCTGCGGGTTTCCGGAGGTTGTTTTTGGCATGGGCAAGTCGCCTGAGCAGCTTGCTGGCATTTTTTCAGCACTCAGTAAAACGCATGAACAGGTACTAGCTACACGTTCAAATGAAACACAGGCCCGGGCTGTGCAGCAGCTCGTTCCCGATGCTATTTGGCTGGCTTCTTGTGGTTTGATCTATCTGGACAGGCGTTCAGCAGACAGGGCGCTTGTTGGCAGGACCGCCGGCGAGCTGATCAAAAGCGCGGGTGGGGTTGGCCAGGTCGTTATCTGCTGTGCTGGAACGAGTGATTTGCGAGTTGCCGAGGAGGCCGCCTGCACTGCCAGGATTATGGGATCGCAGGTCATTTTATTGACCGATATTGGTGTTGCCGGCGTGCATCGCGTGCTTCGTCATCAGCCCGAGCTCCAAAGTGCCAGGGTGATCGTGGCCGTCGCCGGTATGGAGGGCGCCCTGCCCTCAGTTGTCGCTGGGTTGACCAAGGTCCCGGTGCTGGCTGTGCCGACCTCGGTCGGTTATGGAGCTAGTTTTGGTGGCCTGGCCGCTTTGCTGGGAATGCTCAATTCCTGCTCCGACGGCGTCAGCGTTTTGAATATTGACAATGGCTATGGTGCTGGTGTGATAGCTCACCGCATCAACAGCCCTGGTTGGGCCGCTGGCAACTTGTCTGGCAACTTGTCTGGCAATTTGACTGACAACTTAGCTGACACGCCAGCCAATCCTCCGTTTGCCAATCCAGCTGCAGCTGACACGCTATCTGATAATAACCAGGCTGGCGGGCAAGATGCAGCTTCGACAAGAATAGCGAGGTAGGGGAATGATTCTGCATTTTGATTTTTCCACGGGAGCCTCTGGGGATAAAATTCTGGGCTCTCTGCTGGAGGTTTCGGAAGTCTGTGGCCGCGCTGACTTCAGTGAGCTTCAGGAGCTGATGGAGACTCTGGTGCCGGGTATCGAGGTCAAACGGCAGCGGGTGGTGCGAGGTCATATTGCGGCAACTCAGCTTGCTGTTGATGAGGAAGAACCTACGCAGCGTAACTGGCCGCAGATTCGAGCTATGATCCAAGCGGTTGCTGAACGGGGCATACTTGACCACGGAGCAGCGAATCTGGCGGTGCAAATTTTTGAGTCGATCGCCCAGATTGAGGCCTACGTGCATGGCACAAGTGTCAATCAGGTTCATTTTCACGAGGTCGGAGCAGCGGATTCGATCTTTGACATTGTTGGCAGTGCCTTCCTCTTTGCCCGACTGGCGCCTCAAGCCGTCTTCGCCACACCTCTGGTGCTCGGTTTTGGGCACATCTTGGTCGATCATGGCATTATGAGCATTCCCGCTCCGGCCACCATTCAGTTGGTGACTGGCCTGCCGGTGGAAGCTGGGCCCTACGAAGGCGAGATGACCACTCCAACCGGTGCTGCTCTCGCTCGCAGTTTTGTGACAAATTGGCAGCCTTATCCAGTTTTGCGTATGCGAACCATCGGCTACGGTGCCGGCTCCAGAGAGATTACGGGAGCCTCTAACACAGTGCGCCTGTTGGCTGGGGATGTAGAGAAAAGCAGTGGGCTGATTCCACGGATCGATCTCAGCGAGCTGGATACTCAAAAAGCGGAATTCAAGTTGGAGACTGTCACCCTGATTGAGACCAACATCGATCATCGGACGCCGGAAGCGCTGGCCTATGCCTGCGAGGAGCTGTTCAATGCTGGCGCCCTGGATGTATGGCAGGAGCCGATCCTGATGAAGAAGGGGCGCCTGGCGGTTCGTCTGGCGTTGCTTTGCCCAGCTGAGCGTTCAACGGAGTTCTCTCGTCTTGTCTTTGAGCAGACTGGCACTCTTGGTCTGCGGGTACGCAATGTTGAGCGTCTCGTGCTACCCAGAGATACCTTGAGCTTGGACACGCCGTGGGGACTGGTGCGCTATAAGTTCGGTCGCTACCTGGACGACATCAGCGAAAATGTGAACAACCGCACTGATCTGGAAGCGGATGGGTTCGCAATTGAGGAAGTTGCAGGATCAGGTGCTGCAGCGCAAGCGCTTGCAGCGAAGAATGCCGAGACAAAGGCTGAGGCAGTCGATCAAAGAAGCAGGGAAGCAAATGGGCAGCAACCAACCGGCGAGGTCCATGGAGGCTTGCTCTGGCTGCGCCCCGAACACGATGACGTGGCCCATCTGGCACGCAAGTACAACATGACTTACCAAGAGCTCTATGAGGAACTGGCTAAAATAGCCAATAAATTCATCTTCCGCTGAGCAAGACAAAAAGGGGACGGTTCTTTTATGTCTTAGACAAAGAGAGTTGAAGCTTGAAGCGTGACTTGAGACATAAAAGAACCGTCCCCTTTTTGTCTTTTTGTCTTGCTCCTTGCTACATCATCTTCCTGATTGCCATCAGCAGTTCGTCTATTTCCTCGATGGTGTTTGCCCATCCGAAGCTGACTCGGACTGTGCCGATATCTTCTGTCCCGATCAATTGGTGGGCTTGGGGGGCACAATGGATGCCGGCTCGAGTCATAATGCCAAACTCTGCCTCCAGCCGTTTAGATACGGCATGGGGATCCTCACCCTTGATATTGAAGGAAACCAGCCCGAGCCGGTTATTCATATCCAGCGAGCCATAGACCTCAATCTCCGGAATCTCGGCCAGTCCAGCCAGCAAGTGGCGGG
>JAIRUT010000112.1 GCA_031254255.1 Coriobacteriales bacterium | reverse complement strand
AGATTGTCGGATAAAATCGGACGGAAGAATTTGCTCGTGCCGGGGTATTTGACTTTTGCGCTGTGTTATTTTGGCTTTGCCTTTGCGGATGGACGCGCTGCTATGACGGCCGTTTTTGTGCTTTACGGTATTTACACAGCCATGATAACGGGTGTTGAGCGAGCTTTTGTTGCGGAAATATCGCCGGCAAATTTAAAAGGTACAATGCTCGGTTTGCATTCTACTGTCGCAGGGGTTGCCCTCTTGCCTGCGAGCGTGATAGCAGGGTTTTTATGGAGCGCTTTTGGGGCAAGAGTGCCATTTGTATTTGGAGCAAGTTTATCGTTGGTTGCAGCTGTTGTTTTAATAATATTCATGCAAAGAAAATCCATAAGAAATCCGGCTGCCATCAAATAAATATCCATGCTCCACAATAAAAACAAAGGGAGCGGACTCTTATCCGCTCCCTTTTACAATTCATTTAAGCAACCCGCTGCCTTGATATCGCATCAGCCATCAAGCGCAAGTTACCCCAAACAGCAAGCTTTTACTGCGCATCTGCCAGACGCTTGTAACTGTTCAGGCGCATCTGGGCAGTCTCCTCGGCCTGCGCAAAGAGCTGCTCGGCGATCTCCGGAAACTCCAGGGCCAGTGAGGAATAACGCGTCTGTCCCATAATGTAGTCACGGAAGCTCTCCGTTGGCTCCTTCTGGTCGAGGCTGAAGGGATTTTCGCCCTTGGTGGCCTTTTCCGGATTGAAGCGATAAAGATGCCAGTAGCCAGCGGCCACAGCCATTCCGATGTCTTCCTGAGACTTACCCATGCCGATCTTCAGGCCATGGTTGATGCAGGGTGCATAGGCGATGATCAGCGAAGGGCCATCATAGGCCTCGGCCTCGAGCACAGCCTTCAGGAACTGGCTCTTGTCGGCACCCATACCGACCTGGGCAACGTAAACGTAGCCATAAGACATGGCCATCATGCCCAGATCCTTCTTTTTGGAGCGCATGCCGGAAGCAGCGAACTTGGCGACTGCTCCCTCTGGGGTGGACTTGGAGGCCTGACCACCGGTGTTTGAGTAGACCTCGGTGTCAAAGACGAGGACGTTGATGTTCTCACCGGAAGCCAGAACATGATCCAAACCGCCGTAGCCGATATCGTAGGCCCAGCCGTCACCTCCGACCGACCAGATGCTCTTCTTAGTCAGGAAGTCCTTGTTCTTATCCACAACCTCTGCCGCAGCGGCCAGCTCACCGGAAAGCGATGCACCATCAGCGGCCAAAGCAGCTTTCAAGGCCTCTGAAGCCTCACGGCTGCGGTCATTGTCATCCTTGAGCTCCAGCCAAGCACTGGCCGAGCTGCCAACCGTTCCACCGGCACCAACCAAAGTGCCCACGGCGACGTTCAGCTGCTCGCGAATCTGGCGGTTGGCCGTTGCCATACCCAGAGCGTACTCGGCATTGTCTTCAAACAGGGAGTTTGCCCAAGCCGGGCCATGGCCGTCAGCATCGGTGCAATAAGGCATCGAGGGAGCTGATCCGCCCCAAATCGAGGAGCAGCCGGTGGCGTTGGCGATGAACATCCGGTCACCGAAAAGCGGGGTGATCAACTTGATGTACGGCGTCTCACCGCAGCCGGCGCAGGCACCGGAGAACTCGATGTAGGGCTTGGCGAACTGGCTGCCCCGAACGGTCGTTTTGGCACTCAGATTGTCGCGGACCGGCAGGGTTGTGAAGTAATCCCAATTGGCTTCCTCGGACTCATCCCAGCCGGCTTCCGTCATGACCAGGGCTTTCTCATCGCGGGAGCGGCAGATGTTTGCGCAGTTGCCACAACCGTAACAATCCAGCGGGCTGACTTGGATGCTGTAGTGATAGCCACTGATATCCTTGCCCTTGGCCTCGGTGGTTTTGAAGCTGGCAGGAGCCGCAGCCTTCTCCTCATCCGTCAGCAGAGCTGGGCGGATACAGGCATGCGGGCAGACGAAGGCGCACTCGTTGCATTGCACGCAGCGCTCCGGGAACCACTGGGGCACGCTCTGGGCCACACCGCGCTTCTCATAAGCGGAAGTACCCGAGGGGAAATGCCCGTCCTCGCGGCCGACAAAGGCCGAGGATGGCAGGTCGTTGCCCTCCTGACGATTCATCGGCACCAGCACATCTTTGATGAAAGCCGGAACATCCTTCTTCTCCGTCGGGTCGTCGACTGCATTGGCCCAGGCAGCCGGCACAGCAACCTCGGTGAAGGCATTGATACCCTTATCCACGGCGGCGTAGTTCATGTCCAGGACAGCCTGGCCCTTTTTGCCGTAGGCGGCCTCGATGCCATCGCGCAGGTATTTGACGGCATCTTCGATCGGGATAACCTTGGTCAGGGCGAAGAAGGCGGCCTGCATGATCATGTTGATATGGTTGCCAGCATTGATATCCTTGGCGATCGAATAGGCGTCGATGATGTAGAAGCGGGCCTTCTTCTCGGCCAGCTGGCGCTTCACGAGGGCTGGTAGCTGCTTATCTAGCTCAGCTTCTGACCAGCGGGTATTGAGCATGAAAACGCCGCCCTCTTTGAGGTCTTTGATCATGTCATATTGGTGCACGTAGGCTTGATTGTGGCAGGCCACATAATCAGCGCGATTGATCAGATATGTGGATTTGATGGGCTTGTGGCCAAAGCGCAGGTGGGAGATGGTCACGCCGCCGGACTTCTTGGAGTCATAGGCAAAGTAACCTTGGGCGTACTGGTCGGTATGGTCACCAATGATCTTGATGGCTGTCTTGTTGGCGCCGACCGTGCCGTCTGATCCCAGTCCCCAGAACTTACACATGATGGTGCCCTCAGGCTCGGCTGAGAGGTTCTGGTCATACTCCAGTGAGCTCATATTAACATCGTCGTTGATTCCCACGGTGAAGTGATCCTTGGGCTGGCTGGCGGCCAGATTGTCAAAGATAGCCACGACTTGGCCCGGAGTGGTGTCCTTGGAGCCAAGGCCATAGCGGCCGGCAAAGACTTCCGGAGCATCCGGGCAGCCGTAGAAGGCGGAACGGACGTCCAGGTAGAGCGGGTCACCCGGAGCACCAGGCTCCTTGGTGCGGTCCAACACGCAGATCCGCTTGGCGGTTTTGGGCAGTGCAGCCAGGAAGGCCTCGGTCACGAAGGGGCGATAGAGGCGGACCTTGATCAGGCCAATCTTGCGGTCGGCAAGGATGTTTTCCATGGTCTCTTCGATGGTCTCACAGACCGATCCCATGGCCACCACGACATCTGTGGCATCTGCAGCGCCGACATAGTCAAAGAGATGGTAGTTGCGACCAGTGCGCTTGCTGACCTCATCCATATAGTTTGAGACGATGGCTGGCAGGCGATCATAGAAGGGTTGGGAAGCCTCGCGGGCTTGGAAGAAGATGTCCGGATTCTGGGCGGTACCGCGAATGAAGGCATGCTCGGGGTTCAAAGAGCGGGCCCGGAAGGCCTTCATGGCATCCCAGTCGAGCATCTCGTCCAGATCCTCATAGTCCCAAGTTTCGATCTTTTGAACCTCCGCAGAAGTCCTGAAGCCGTCGAAGAAGTGGATAAAGGGCATTGAGGCCTTGATTGCTGAGAGGTGGGCCACCGCAGCGAGGTCCATGACCTCCTGCACCGAGCAAGATGCCAGCATCGCGAAACCGGTCTGACGGGCGGCCATGACATCGGAATGGTCACCGAAGATCGACAGGGCGTGAGCGGCGACGGTTCGGGCGCTGACATGAAAGACAGCCGGAAGCAGCTCACCGGCGATCTTATACATATTCGGAATCATCAGCAGCAGGCCTTGAGAGGCGGTGAAGGTCGTGGTCAGAGCACCAACAGCCAGCGAACCGTGGACAGCTCCGGCTGCTCCGCCCTCTGACTGCATCTCGGTCAGACGAACCTGTTGGCCAAATAGATTTTTGCGCCCATGGGCGGCCCATTCATCGACGTATTCGGCCATTGTCGATGATGGGGTGATCGGATAGATAGCGGCTACATCAGTGAAAGCATAAGCTACGTGTGATGCTGCTGCATTGCCATCCATGGTGTGGGTCTTCATTTTGCCCATCTGTTCCTACCTTTCCAGTTTTTTGTCTCCAACAATCATGCTATTTAAAGCGAAATCTTACAAAAAGAGTAATCACGTAGTTTAACTCATATTGAACAGTTAGGGGAATCGCGCTTGTACTGATTATCAGTTGGTCAAAACGCTATACTTTATGTATATGAGTGCTCAAAGTTTCTACGAGTCG
>JAIRUT010000077.1 GCA_031254255.1 Coriobacteriales bacterium | reverse complement strand
TTGGTCTTGGATGAGGTCATGCGAAACAAGTTGATCGGCAGGGGTTCAAAGATTGTGGTTGCAGGCTTTGGTGGGGGCATGACGGCAGGTGCTGTCTGCATGACACTGGCCTGAGGTAGGCGCGAGGTTGGCTTGAGGCTGCCGACCGGAGGACCGGAGGCCGGCTTGAAGTTGAGGCAATTTGCAGGCAAGGAAGCGAGTCAACAAGCGACAACTGGAGTTCAATAGATCAGAAGAGATGGGATGCACCAATGTTACTGAATGAATTTTTGGGAATCAAATATCCGTTTATGCAGGGTGGTATGGCTCAGATAGCCACTGGTCGTTTTGCAGCTGCTATATCCAACGCCGGAGGGCTTGGAATCATCGGCTGCGGAGGCAAGAACTGCGAGCAGGTGCAGGCGGAGATCGAAACCCTGCGGTCGTTAACGGACAAGCCCTTCGGCGTGAATGTCATGCTCATGGCTGAGGATGTAGACGAGCTTGCTAATATGCTAGTAGGTGAGAATGTCCAGGTGATCACCACTGGCGCCGGCAGCCCTGATAAATACATAGAGATCTGGAAGGCTGCTGGCAGCAAGGTCTTTCCCGTCGTCCCCAGCGTGGCGCTGGCCAAACGGATGGAGAAATACGGAGCCGATGCTGTGATCGCGGAAGGCACCGAAAGCGGTGGCCATGTCGGTGAGCTGACGACTATGGCCCTTGTCCCACAAGTGGTTGAGGCCGTGAAGATCCCGGTCATCGCCGCTGGCGGTGTTGCCTCTGGCCAGCAGCTCTGCGCCGCCTTTGCCCTCGGGGCATTCGGTGCTCAGCTGGGCACGGCGCTGGTGGTCAGCGAGGAATGCCCGGTCCATGACAACTACAAGCAGGCCCTGCTCAAGGCCAAGGACACCGGAACCACGGTCACCGGGCGATCGCTGGGTGCACCTGTGCGCCTGCTGAAAAACAAGATGACCAGGGCCTACCTGCAGCTGGAAGAAGAATTTGCCAACACAGAAGAGGGCGATCGGGCAACCAAGACCCAAGCCATGGAGAAGCTAACACTTGGATCGTTGCGGAAGGCTGTCTTTGACGGCGATGCTGACAATGGCTCCATGATGGCTGGACAGGTCGCCGGCGCACTGAAGAGAATTGAGCCAGTGGCTGACATTTTTGCCCGGATCATGGATGAGTACCGTAGTGCGCGGGAAGGACTGCCCGTCTTATGAGTACGGATACCAGTAGCAGCAGCATTCCGCAGACTGGCACCCCACAGCCAAGCACGCCTCAACTCAAGGTTACCCAGCAAGCGGTCGCCAGGCCCCAGCCCAACACCACCTCTCAGTCCGATCCGCGGGTCGCGCTCGTTACCGGTGGTAGCCGTGGTATCGGCCGGGCGATCAGCATCGCATTGGCCAGTCGTGGCATTGATGTGGCCATCAATTTCGCCCGCAATGCTGACGAGGCCGCACATACTGCTACACTTTGCCAGCAAGCTGCTCAGGCAGCTGGCTTTCCGAACTGCCGCTTCATTACGATCGGTGGCAATGTGGCCGAACAAGCAGACTGCGAGCAGATCCATCAAAGTACTGTCGAGGCCCTGGGAGCACCGGACATCCTTGTGAACAACGCCGGCATCACTCGTGACAACCTGATAATGCGTATGAGCGTTGAGGATTTCGACACCGTGCTAGATGTCAACCTGCGTGCCGCCTTTATCTTCAGCAAGCTGGTTTCCAGAGCCATGGTCAAGAAGCGCTACGGACGGATCGTGAGCATTTCCAGTGTTGTTGGCCTGGCAGGTAACGCCGGGCAAACAAACTATGCGGCCAGCAAGGCCGGGGTGATCGGTCTGACTAAGGCCTTGGCCAAAGAGCTTGGGCCACGCAATATAACGGCCAACGCCGTGGCCCCCGGTTTCATTGAAACTGACATGACCGACGCTTTGGGCGAAGAGGCCAGATCCGCCCTGATCAACAGCATGGCCATACCGCGTCTGGGCAGCACGGAAGACGTCGCCCGTCTTGTCGCCTTTCTGACCAGCGACGAGGCGGCCTATATAACCGGCCAAGTCATCGCAGTCGATGGCGGTATGGCGCTTTGATGCTTAGACGTACCGGAGAGATTAAGCTGAGTTTTGAGTTTTAAGGAACGGAGAGTGAGGACACACATGAAACGACGTGTCGTGATCACTGGCATCGGAGCCTTGACGCCGGTCGGCCTGACGGCCAGGCAAACTTGGGATGCCATGAAACAGGGTGTTTGCGGGATTGCTCAGATTACCGCCTATGACACAAGCCAGATGGCTGCCTGTTTAGCTGCCGAGCTGAAGATGGATGTCAGCACAGAGCTGTCAGCATCCGACCAGAGAAAGACGGACCGCTTCACCCAATTGGCCATGATTGCGGCCCGCGAGGCGCTGACTGACAGCGGTCTTTCTGCCGAAAATACCGACATGACCCGGGTTGACACCATTGTTTCCAGCGGAATCGGCGGCCTGTCCAGCACGGTTCGCGAATATGAACGAGGTATCAAGCGCGGTTTTGACAAGGTTTCCCCTTTCTATATTCCCATGACAATTGCCAATATGGCAGCTGGCCGGATCGCCATTGAGCAAGGCCTGAAGGGTGATTGCAGCTGCTTGGTCACGGCTTGCGCATCTTCTGCTCACGCGATTGGCGAGGCGCTGCGGCATATTCGCCATGATTACGCTGATGCTGCGGTTTGCGGTGGTTGCGAGGCGACGATCATCCCGATGGCCATGGGCGGCTTCACATCGATGCAAGCCCTCCATCTGGGTGAAGATCCCGATAGGGCCTCAATCCCCTTTGATGCTGAGCGCTCAGGTTTTGTGATGGGAGAAGGTGCTGGCATGTTGGTCTTGGAAGAATACGAGCATGCTAAGGCCCGTGGTGCCCGCATTTATGCGGAGGTGGCTGGTTTCGGTGCCACCTGTGATGCTTATCACATCACGGCTCCCGAGCCGGATGGTACCGGGGCCGTCGGCGCCATGATGCGTGCGCTTCAGGATGCTGAGCTCAGTGCTTACGAAATTGGTTACATCAATGCTCACGGAACTTCGACACCCTTGAACGACAAGAGCGAGGCCATGGCCGTGCACAAAGTGTTTGGAGAAGATGCGGAGCTGGCGGTCAGCTCGACAAAATCCATGACCGGCCATCTTCTAGGTGCCGCTGGAGCTGTCGAGGCGATGGTCTGCGCAATGGCTATTCACGATAGCTTCATTCCACCAACCATCAACTATCGTGTGCCCGATCCGGAATGCGACTTGGATGTCGTGCCGAACGAGGGAAGGAGCGCTGCCGTGCAGTCGACACTTTCCAACTCCTTCGGATTCGGCGGTCATAACGCCACGTTGGCCATTGTTCGGTGCGGCTGACAGAAAGGCAAGGCCAGGTGCTCGGAGACTTAGGGCAACAGCTTGCTTGCAGGCGATAGCCAAGTGATGGGCGCTGTCTACGCGCCCTGTCTACGCACTGTGATACCGGTTCTATTGAGATTATGGAGAAAAAAAGCCATGCCACAGCTTGATATTGAACAAATCAAACAGATCCTGCCCCACCGCTACCCCTTCCTGTTGATCGATCGGGTGATCGATTTCGAGTCCGGCGTGTGGGCGCGAGCTGTCAAATGCGTGACAGCCAACGAGCCCTTCTTTCAGGGGCATTTTCCCGAGCAGGCGGTGATGCCGGGGGTTCTGATCCTCGAGGCACTAGCGCAGACTGGAGCGATAGCCCTGCTCAGCGAACCTGGTAACGAGGGGCGTATAGCCCTGTTCGGCGGAGTCAAGAACGCTCGCTTCAAGCAGGTTGTGGTACCTGGTGATGTGCTGGAGTTGGAATGTCGCCTGACCAAGCGCTGGGGCCCTGTCGGCCAAGGCGAGGCAGTTGCCAAGGTAGCTGGAAAGGTGGCCTGCAAGGCTGAAATTTCCTTCATGCTGCCGGAGGGCACCGCCGCTGGGGTTTCTGACGATGTGGCGATTGGCGCAGCGGGCAAGGCTGGCGGAGTGGATATGGCTGGCGGTGCAACGGGCGAGGCTGGCGATGCAACGGGCAAGGCCGGTGATGCAACAGGCGAGGGAGCTGAAAAAGAAGAGAGAGCAGGGAATTGAGGCAGAAATTATGGCTCAGACTTTAGAGGAAATACTCAACAGCGTCTATCTGAAGTTCAAGCTGCAGTTCTATAAGCGTGTCTTCCAACGGTTGCAGTCCCGGGAGGCAACACTTTCAACTTCGGAAACCTTCTGTGTGGAGGCCATCGACGCTCTGGGCACACCGACTGTCTCAGAATTCGCCAAATTCCTGAACATCTCCGTAGCCAACGCTACTTATAAGGTTCAGAATCTGGAAAAGAAGGGCTATCTGCGCAAAGAGCGTTCCGAAGAAGACCGCCGAGAGTCATACCTGTTTCTCACGGACCGCTTCTTTGAATATAAAAATCTACACACTAGCTACACAAACACAGTAATCCAGCGTGTATCCAAAACCTGCTCACCCGAAGAGATCAGCATCTTCAAACATGTTCTGGAGATCATAAACGACGAGCTGACTCCAGAGGTCGAACTGCAAAAGAAGTGAAAACGAACTGGTTCCAGGGGTTGAGCTGCAAAACAATAAAATTTCTAAGATTTCTGCAAGGATTCAGGGCGCCCAATCGTGTTATCTATGAAGAAGCAAGCAATTCAGATATCAGCTACTGACAACCAGCCATTAAGTGGCGGTAAGGTTGCGCGAGAGGAGAAAGCTTTGAAAAAGTATTTGAAGATAATCATCCCCATTGTTGTTATATTGGCGTTGGCGGTTCCGAGCATCGCAATGGCTGCTGTCCTGCATAGCGGGAGCAACGGTGCAGCCGGAACGGGCAAAATTGCGAATGCAGTGTCCGGCGGGTTTGTGGATAACAACGGCGACGGCATTTGTGACAACTACACCAACGACACTGCTCAGGGTGCGACTGCCAGTTTGAGCACCAGCAAGTGCTACGTTGACAATAACGGCGACGGCATCTGTGACAACTACGCTAGCGGCACCTGCAACGGAGGCGGTTACGCGGACGGCAACGGTGACGGCATCTGTGACAACTATCATGCCAATCACGGTTCTACCGGAAACCAGAACACCGGAAAAACCACGGGTCAGAGCAACGCTCATCACCAAAAATCGGGACACGATAACAGTAGCGAGCATCACTGAGACACACACTTAAACCAGATTTCAGCGGCGGACAGCTGGCCGCCATCAAGCAACAAGAACAGGGCGGAGACGACATCACATCGCTTCCGCCTTTAGTTTTAAGCCATGAACTAAAGTGCCCATGAAGGCCAACGAATCATCTCAATTATTGGATTATCATTTGAGCTCTTCAATGACGATCTTGAAATCTGAAAGACCTACTGTGTTGAAGTAAATAAAGTACTGTCCAGCTTCTTTGTCAATGGTCTCCTGCTTTTCAGATGCGTCGCCAATAGCAGTCATGTCCTGAACTTTGGCGTCAAGGTTTCCGTTGGCATCTTCCGATATGGTCTCACCAACAGGAATGATGTAAATAAGCCCATTGCCCCCTGTGGAGATAGCTGTTTGGGTGACAGTTATTCTGACTTTGCCGCCATTGAGTGTAAACGGGTCACTTTCTTTTGCCCCTGCAATGCCACTGAAGTTTCCCTCCAATTCACCCACAACAGTCCACCTTCGCGACAGTTCAATTTTTTTAGTTTGGGTGCTTGGGTTTGTGCCAGTGGAGTTATTGTTGGCTGCTGAGTTATTGCAAGCCATTAATCCTGCTATTACTGCAATTGCCAAAACCATCGCTAATCCAGCTTTCCGTACTTTCATCAAAGCTCCTTTTTTCGATTATTGATGTCAGAATATTAGGCATACTAAATAATAATCGAATATATACGCAATGCTTATTGATGATCGAAGCCCTTCATCTGGATAAGCGGCCATGTTTCCCAGCTTTGCGGAGATCACAAGGGTCGCCCTCCTCTCCCACACATCTCCCACACAGTATCTATTCCACCCAGCCCGACAGGGCCTGATGCGCGGTCTTCAGCTCTTTGATGATTTCAATGCCTTGGGGGCACTTCTTTTCGCATTCACCACATTCTGTGCATTTGTCAGCCTCAAGGCCAATACCCATGCGCGCAGTAAACCAGTAGCTCCGTTTGGAGAGTTCAAAATCCCCAAATCGCACTCCATCGTTATAGAGTGAAAAGGTACGTGGAATATTCAAACCGTTAGGACAGGGCATACAGTAATCGCAGCCCGTGCAGGGGACACCCCCCACTGACTCGTAGGCCAGCTTGACCTGTTGTAACAAGTCATGTTCAGCGGCTGTCAGGCAGCCTGGCAGGGCATCCGGCTGACTGAAGATCTCGATGTTTTCTTTTAGCTGTTCCAGTGTGGTCATTCCGCTGAGAATCGTGGAGACCTGTGGATAGTCGATCAGATGCCTGAATGCCCAATCAATCGCCGAACGCTTGACCGGGAAATCGTCATAGATGGACTGGACCGTTGCCGTCGGATTCGCCAGATTGCCTCCGCGCAAAGGCTCCATGATCACCAGTGCGCAGC
>JAIRUT010000067.1 GCA_031254255.1 Coriobacteriales bacterium | reverse complement strand
GGTTGGATCTAACCGCCTTATTGACGGGTGGTATGGGGTCGAACAGTAGTGGCAGTAGTGGCAGTAGTGGCAGCGATGGTGGCGGGGGCAGTAGTGGCAACGGAAGTGACAGTGGAACTTCGGGCGGTGGCAACACGGCAGACAGCTCCGGTGGCATGACAGGCGGCAGTGCAGAACAAAGCGGGTTTTTAACCGAAGTCCCGGTCATGAAAACCATGTTCTCCGCCGTTTCCAACAACGACTTGAAATCACTGAAGAAGTTTCTCGATGACGACAGCCAAAGTGGCATCTCACCTTTGGTGAACAGCATCGAATATTCCTACGACATCACGCCACAGATTTATCTGGCTGATACGACTCAGAGGATCTGGCGGGTCAATCCGGACATCACCAGCGACTTGATGGGAACGTCAAAATCAAACAGTTTGACTTCAATGACCAGCTCCTTGTCATTGGGAATGAAGTCTGGCCTGTTCAGCCAGATGCCGACTGATTTGGAGATGGTCAAACCTCAGTATGACCTGCTTGCCGGCTCGTGGCCAACTGCCTATGACGAGATGGTCTTAGTCACTGGACCGGATGGCAAGATCACCGACTACCAGCTCTACATACTCGGATTGCGTGATCCGGGAGAGCTGGAAAAGATCATCCAAGCTTTTCAAAATCAGGAGACAGTGGTAATTCCGGATAGCAAGATGAACTTCAGCTTTGATGATGTCATGAACATAGATATGCGTATTATCCCAGCCTATGAGCGCTACACCTTTGATAACAATTACGGTGTCTGGGTAGATCGCAGTCAAGACGAAGCTTTCATGAAGGATCTGATCGCCAAAAGCACTCAGCTGAAGATCGTCGGCGTTGTGACGCCTTCCGAAAGCAGTAATATTACCGCACTCTCCACCGGAATCGGTTATATGCCAGATTTGATCAAGCATCTGATGGATGACGCCGATAATAGCGATATAGTTCAAGAGCAGCTGGCTAATCCGAGCGTAGACGTTTTCAGCGGCAAGACCTTTGATCAATTGGATAAGGATACTGGGAATTTCGATATGTCCAAGATCATCACTGTTGATAAGGACGCGCTGGCCTCAGCCTTAAACTTTGACAGCTCGGCGCTTGGCAACATTGATGTCAGCAGTTTCCTCGATCTATCCAAAGTGGCGTCCTCTCTGCCCAGCATGCCGGCCATCGATGTCAGCCAGATGTTCTCGGGTATTCAGATCTCTGACTTGCCCCTTCAGGGGATCTCCAACTTCGCCTCGGAAATACTCCAGGCCTATCTGACTGAACGTGCCCCTGAGCTGCAGATTCAGGCAGGGGACTTGGTTGCCGGGTTCATGGATTACCTGCAAACACCCGAAGTCCAGGACACGATCCAAGCTAAGCTTGCAAATGTTGTTGACCAGGATGGTCTGAATGCATTGGCTTTGGATGTTACGGTTCAGTTCATCAATTATTGCGGCCAGAAGGGCATCGTCAATCCGGCTGACATGATCGCCGCTTTGCCCGGCTGGCTATCCTTGCCGGAGAACAGCAAATACATCCAGGAGCAACTTGCACCCTTGATTGATCAGACTGCCCTGCAGGACTTGGCTCTCACCCTGCTTGGCGACTATCTGCAGGGCGCAGACATCAGTCTACAAGGGCTGACCTCAGGGATTCTTGACGACTTCAGCAACTGGCTAAGCGAGCCGGCCAATGCCAAACTGCTAAGCACATCATTTGCTGCCAACGTCAACCTGAACTCACTTATCGAAAGGCTTTCCAGCAGCCTGAGCAGTTATCTCCAAACCTCTTTGCAGAGTTATCTGATGTCATTTACGAACGTCCTGACTTCTCAGATTAAGGAAGGGATGTCCAGCGCGATGTCTAAGCTCTCGGGGTCGTTGGCCGAGGCCATGAATTTTGATACTGACGCCTTCCAGAATGCCTTCAAGTTCAACCTCGGAGAAAACGAACTTTCGGCCCTGATGATGCAGATGCTCAACACAGAGCAGAAGACACTTGATTCAAACCTCAAGACCCTTGGCTACGCTAGTTTGGATAGCCCTTATAGCATCAGCATCTACCCGAAGGACTTTGAAAGCAAACAAGGGGTCGTCGAAACGCTGGATGGCTACAACAAGCGGATGGAGGATTCCGGGCAGAAGGACAAAATCATCGTATATACGGACATTTTCGGAGCCCTGATGTCTTCGATGACCACGATCGTCGGCTGGATTTCCGTGGTCTTGGTGATTTTTGTGGGGATATCCCTTTTGGTTTCCTCGATCATGATCGGGATCGTCACCTACATATCGGTGTTGGAGCGCAAGAAGGAGATCGGAATATTGCGTTCAATCGGTGCCAGCAAGTGGGATATCGGCAGTGTCTTCACTGCCGAGACACTGATTGTTGGCCTGATATCGGGGGTTTTGGGAGTTTCGGTGATTTTGTTGCTCTGTATTCCAGTGAATATTATCATCGATCAGATCTTTAACATTCCAGATATTGCCCAATTGGCTTGGGCCCAAGCAGCCATTTTGATTGCCATCAGTTGCCTGCTCTCCTTTTTGGCCGGCCTGATTCCATCGGTAGCAGCAGCATGGCGTGATCCGGTGGAAGCCTTGCGTAGCGACTGATGGTGAATGAGCTTGAATTGATCCGCCCGCTGTCTGCTGTGAGGAGGCTTTGGCTGATCGCTGCGGATTGCACCAAAGGTTGTCCGGCGTGAATAGGGTTTGGAGTGGTCCAATGCATGCAAGTGGTCTGACAAAGCTTATTGAGGCTGCCAAGCGTGGCAGTCAGGCCGACCTGACGCGCCTCTTGGAACGTTTTCAGAAGATGATCGTCTACCACTGCAGCCTCCATCTGGATGACAGGAACCAGGTGGAAGACGTGGCCCAAGAGGTCATCGAAAAAGTCATTGCTGATATCTCCCATCTGGAGCATCCACAGGCATTCACAGCATGGCTGCAAAAGATCATCATCACAACCTGCAGCTGCCATAACCGCCAACAGAAAAGATACAACTGTCGGGAGTTGCGTCTGGATGCTCCGGGTGGACAGGAGCTGTTTGAGCGCTTGGCCGAAAGGAATCCGGATTTTTGGTCAGAGATTGAAAAAGGTCAAAAAGACTTAGAGCAGGACTCTCTGCAGGAATGGCTCTTTAATGCCATTCGGAGTCTGCCGTCGGCCCAGCGTCAGTGTTTTATCCTCTATTATTATGGTGGTATCGGATACCAGGAAATTGCTCAGATTCTAGAGGTTGCACCGGGCACGGTTTCCAGTAATATGCATAAAGCACGGAACAATCTACAAAAACTCCTGAATTTAAGTGAGAATTAGAAAAGGGGGTAAGAGGGTGGTTCAAGGTTATGTTTGATGTCAAGGCCATGTACAAGCGGGATCTGCGCAATCAGATATTGAAGATAGTACTTTGTCTGCTCGGGTTTTATGTCATCCAGACCATAGTGGCGACGACTGGTTTACTCCTGGTAAGTTCTCTTTCTGCCTTAAACGGAAATGCGATCAGCCAGTCAGGTGATGCCTACAATCACTTGGTCGGCATCCTTAACA
>JAIRUT010000048.1 GCA_031254255.1 Coriobacteriales bacterium | reverse complement strand
GTGATACTGTCATATTATTCAGAAACACACCACAGCCAGTATCGCGCCCGATGGTCACAGGAAAGTCTTCGAGATAAAAAACCGTATCCTTCTGGGGGCCTTTGATCATAATCAAGCTTGGAACGCCACCGGAGCTGCAGGTGCCCGCAGCGACATCTGTGGCAATCTCAGGGGCTTCCAAGGGTTCAGTCATACCGATAAACCTGTGTCCACAACGTTCGCAGATCTCGCTGGAATCTTCAATTTTGTTGCCACAGGCCGGACAGGTTATTGCGGCAGTCATAATTGTTTTTTTGCCTCTTCCTTATTCCAGACAACGTATATAGATGCGCTTATCATAACACAAAGGCTGCCTGAGCTATCAACTGCCCTATCAACTGCCGCAAATGGGGCTTTCAGGAAGCCCCTACCTCACTGGCTATCAGCGGTTTTCAGCTCCGTGGGAACAAGGATTTCCGTGTTCATATGTTTGGCTGAGCCGGAAAACCCACCCCAAAAGCGATCCCAGCCGATACTGATCTTCTGCCAGAAACTTGGAGCCGGCTGATCAGCCGTGGCAACGAGATCGGAAGAATCGATCACTTCACCATTTTGACTCCAGACAATCCTGCCAACCTTGTCACCCTTTTTCACGGAACCCTTCCAGTCCGAAACGTCAACCTCTTGCTGAATCGGTCCACGGCAATCAAAAATATCCAGAACCACAGAATTCGGAACGCTGACAGGCACACTCTTATCTATCCAGTCGGTTAGGGCCATGTTGGCTACCACATGCTCAGGAGATATCAGTTCGGCTTTCCAGTAATGCTTGAAGGCCCAGTCGTAGAGACGCATGGTGTCCTGATAGCGTGTCGTATCCGTAGGGCTCTTGAAGACGATGGCGTAAAGCTCAATACCCTGATATTCAACACAGGAGACAAGGCAGGCCTCGGACTCATTGTTGGTACCGGTCTTGATACCCTTGATCGTCCATCCTGGCCTGACGTAAGTACCAGCAGCTACACCAGTAGCCGCGTCAAACTTGGCAGCAGTAGCTGAAGTGCCGGCGGTGATGTCAAAGAGCTGGTTTGTGTTCTGGTAGCTGACATCACGGTCACCAATCTTGGCCGTCATCTGCTTTTCTTTGACGATATTCCTGAAAGTCTCATTTTGCATGGCATAGCGCGCAAGAATCAGGTAGTCCTCGACCGTTGTGTAGTGGTTTACCTCAATCAGACCATGGGCATCCGAGAAATGTGTCTGGGTCATACCCAGATCTGCGGCTTTTTTATTCATTTTGTCGCAAAAGTCATACTCGGTACCAGAGATATTCACAGCTATCGCGACACCTGCATCATTTCCGGACGGCAACAACAGGGCGATCAAAAGGTTGTAGAGGGTGACCTTATCGCCCTCCTTGAGGCCAGCGGATGTACCGCTAGTCCCAGCAGCGCCCGCGGTGACCAGAAAGACAGAGTCCAGTTTGGCGTTTTCCAGAGCAATCACCGCCGTCATAATCTTGGTGGTTGAGGCCATCGGTGTTTCTGTCTTACCGTTGCGTTCCCAAAGAATCGTCCCGTCCGCAGTTGCTACCGCTGCATAGTCAGCTTGAATGTCCGGTGCATCCGCAATTGAGTGATCTGCAATACTGACATTATCGACAAGATCGGTAGACTGGACATCGGCGTATGCAGTTGGAGACAATAACTCAACGCCAGAGCTAAAAGTGGCCGAGCTGAAGGACAAGACCAGCAAAAAAGCAAGGAGTAGATTGAGAAATGGCCTGTTCAGCCGTCGTCTTTCAGGGCTCGTACCTTCAAGCTTGCCCGGGCTATTGTCCGAATTACTGCCCGAGCTGATGTCCGAGCTGATGTCCGAGTTGATGCCCGAGTTGATGTCCGAACTGTCATTCAAACCAATATCCGAGCCAATACCCATATATTTCGAATCTTGATCAGGCACAGAGATCCTCGGGGCTTAAACTCTTGAAACCGGCTTTGGCAATCACCTGTTCGGTCTTCTCCAGATTGTCAGTTCTTAAGATGTCGATGGCTCGACCCTTTCCATTGAGGAAGCAATAGGCATAATCGACATTGACACCAGCTTCTTGGAAATAGGTCAGGAGCTTTGAGAGTCCGCCAGCAACATCCGGAACCTCAACTGCAAAGACCTTTGTCAATGCAACGCGAAAGCCCTTGCTGTTCAGGATCTCATAGGCCTCCACTGGGTGATCTGCAAGAATCCGAACCACCCCGTATTTGTCCGCGTCGGCAACAGTCAGGGCTCGCATCGAAATCGAAGCTTCACCGAGAACGGTCGTCAGGGCTGCCAGCCTTCCCGGCTCGTTTTCCAGAAATACAGTCAACTGGTCTACCATGCTCAAAGTCCTTTCCCGTCCCTCAGATCGATCACCCGCTGAGCCTTGCCCTCGAAGCGCTCGATGGATTTCGGCTCGACGACCTGTACGTCTACAGCAACTTGAAGGTTGCTTTTGAGTTCGGATTGGATTCTTCGCTCCAGTCTCTCGATAGAGCGGATCTCGTCGAAGACAAACTCTGGGCTGGTCTCAACCTTCAGCATCACATAGTCCAGCGGGCCACGGCGATCCAAGACCACCTGATAATGACAGGTAACCTCCTCGAAACCTGACAAGACCTCTTGGAATTGACTCGGAAAGACATTCACACCGCGGATGATCAGCATGTCGTCGGTCCGTCCAGCCACCCGATCCATACGTCGCAGAGTCCGTCCGCAGGCGCATTGACCGGGCAGGATGCGGGATATGTCCCGTGTCCTGTAGCGGATCAGGGGCGAGCATTCCTTGGAGAGCGTGGTGAAGACCAACTCGCCGTACTCACCATCGGGAACCGACTCCAAGGTCTCGGGATCGAGGATCTCGATGATGAAGTGATCCTCGGCAACATGCAAGCCGTTTTGGTGTTGGCATTCACAGCTCACCCCAGGGCCCATGACCTCCGAGAGTCCGTAGATGTCCACTACCCTGACACCGAGCTTCTGCTCGATCTCCTGGCGCATGCCCTCCGAGCAGGGTTCGGCTCCGAGGATGGCGCCACTGACCTTGAAGTCCTTGGCCGGTTCAAAGCCCATCTCGATTGCTGTGTCCGCAATCAGCAGGGCGTAGGAGGGTGTGCAGGCCAGAATATCCACACCCAGATCATGCATCATCTGGACTTGGCGCCTCGTGTTGCCCGAAGACATCGGCAGGATGGTCGCACCAATGCGGTTGCCACCTTCGTGGGCGCCGAGGCCGCCGGTAAAAAGGCCGTAGCC
>JAIRUT010000018.1 GCA_031254255.1 Coriobacteriales bacterium | reverse complement strand
GTCAGTCCCTTGACTCCCGACATGACAGTGGTCACCACCTCCTGCAGATCGCCGAACTATCCATCGGTTTCAGAATGTATGACTCGGACAACCACTCCTTCTTCAGGGCACCCAAGAAGGATCGTTGGATGATCGAAGACCTGAACATTTCTGTACATGAGGGCGAGATTCTGGCTTTGGTGGGAGCATCGGGATCAGGCAAGACCTTGCTGGCTGATGCCCTGATGGGAATCTATGAGCCCAACGTAATCGTCCAGGGCACAATCTGGTTTGATGGTGCCCAACAGACTGCCGCCTCATTGACGACCCTGCGCGGCCGCGGAATCTCGTTGGTACCGCAGAGTATCACCCATCTGGATCCTCTAATGAAGGTGGGCAAGCAGTTGCTTGCCAATACAGGCAGGGGCAGACAACTGCGACAAAGGTTGGAGCGTATCAATGAACTACTGACCGAATACCGCTTGGACACCTCCGTCTTGGAGCTGTACCCCTTCGAGCTCTCCGGTGGTATGGCTCGCCGCGTGCTGCTTCTAACCGCCCTGCTCGACGAACCTCAACTGATCATCGCCGATGAGCCAACACCCGGGCTCGACCTACCATTGGCGATTAAAGCTATGGAGGATTTTCGCCGTTTCGCCAATACCGGCAAAGGCGTGCTCCTGATAACCCACGACATCGAGCTGGCCCTCAAGGTGGCCGACCGTGTAGCAGTCTTCAAGGATGGGACAGTAGTCGAGGAAACTTCAGTGGACAGTTTTGCCTCACCCGATACCCTACGCCATCCCTTCAGCAGGCAGCTCTGGCATGCATTGCCTGAGCACGACTTTATCGTGATGGAGGCGAATGAGTAGTGAGCATCCTTGAAACACATAAGCTCTCCTTCGCTTATCCCGGTCAATCCCCCTTGCTCTCGGATTTTGACTTTAGAACGGAAAGCAGCGAGCGCACTGAGCTCAGGGCCCCCTCGGGGCGCGGTAAAACAACATTTTGCCGCTTGCTAGCAGGCTATCTAAAAGCAACAAGCGGAGCAATAATACTTGACGGAAAACCCTTGCCAAAAAAGGGCAGATGCCCAATACAACTCATCGGCCAACACCCTGAGACCGCAGTCGATCCGCGCCTGCGTCTACGTTTGACCCTTGAAGAAGCTGCCCCCCTGACGCCTGACAACGGCAACCAAGAACTCCTGGAGCGTCTTGGTATCAGGAATGAGTGGCTGCAACGCTACCCGCATGAACTATCGGGCGGAGAACTCCAACGCTTCTGCGTAGCAAGAGCACTGATGGCCAACCCCCAGTTTTTGATAGCTGACGAGATAACCACCATGCTAGACGCCGTAACACAGGTTCAAATTTGGAAAGCCCTTCTCGAAGAGGCAACAAAACGGGGCTTTGGGATGATTCTGGTCACCCACTCCCCCGCCCTCTCCAAACGCATAGCCACGCGTGTCGTCGAGTTATGAGCTATAGGATATAGGAGCTATGAGCGAAGCGAACCAGCATCTGCCTACGAAGAGCTGACCTCAACGTCTGTATTCACAACTTCGAACCATGTTTTGCCTGGTGTCAATTTGACCTCGTTACCTTGAGCGTCCTTAAAACGTGGGGGTTTTGTTTTGCTGGCCTCCCAAGTACCATCAATTTGCTGGCCTCCCATGAAGACGCTGGCCTTACCACTGGTAGTCAGGTTGATATTGTAAGTCTGGCTATTATTGGCCACAACACCCAACTCATACGAAGCCCAAAGAATCACGACATTGTTTGCGCTCAATGCCTGATTGGTCTCGGCGTCCAAGCTTGCTCCATCCATGGAACGAATGTAGCTACCTGACCCTTGGTCCCAAGTCCATTTGGCAACGTAACCGTCCGATAGCGGCACAGTCAGGTTCGTGGCCGCCTTGGCATCCGCCAGCTTACTGGGACCAAACTGCAAGGCCGATGGACTCTGTAACTGAGTAGCAAAGCCGAGGCCAGTGGCCACGTTGTAAACTTCCGCAAGATTAAGATAGAGATTATGCGGAGCCACACGATAGTCGACACGATGGTACAGGCTTGCCGCCGGCGTGTTTCCCATATTGTCAATTCCAGCTTTTTTGATCTCCTTATTGACCGTCGAATTTGCCCCACTGTAGAAAAAGAGAGCTTGATACTGCGGAACTATCGATATGTCAGAATCGCGTGCCGAACGCACGGGCCCGACCTCATCTGGAATATCGCTTTGGAATATACAATTGAAACGCGTGATGCCGCCCTCTGTAACACTTTCGTAGACGACATCGGCATGCGATATCCCAGTCTGCGGCCGTGCAGCCGGCGTGTTCTCGATCTTGATGGAGAGTGGACGGCGGGTGATGCTGTCACCTTCGGCAATCGGCAGACCGGTTAGCGGCCAGACAGAATCCGAGACCTCTTCGGTAGCCTGCCCCTGATCTTGAACATCAATATTTTCGGAAACCGGAGCTGCAGGTTCGGAGGCTTTCTTGCAGGAAACCAGGGCCAATAACAGAACAGCCGTCAGCAAAATTGATGACAACAGTGCCAACCAGTGAATAGCGCGTCTGAATTGAGAACGGCTACGAAAAGAGCTAGACGAAAGTTTCATGTTGGATCTCCTCGATCTACCATCAGCAACCAATATGCACCGTCCAGGTCTTGTCAACCTCATGAGCTTCCCGATTAGTCGACCCCTAGCTTCGCCGACTCCCGGTTGTCTCGCTTCCCAGCTTGCTCGGCCATCCAACAGCTCAACCGTAGAGCACAGACATTTCGCTGGGATCCAGAGATGAACGTGCTTTGTCGCGAACCTTGTTGACCCCAATAAAGAACTCACGCATCAGGGCAACCATCAGATAGCGCCCCTTGGGTGATAGGCGTATCTCGCTTTCATCCTCATAGCCAATAGCGCCAATCATCTGGAAGAAAAAATACTCGGCGGTCAAACCTTGGGCCACCGAACAGCCAAAGTCCTCCAGCCAACGCTTCTTATCCAGGCGCAATCCAAAAAGCTGCATCATAAAACGGTAGCGCATTTGGTCCCTGCGGGCAAATCGGGTTTTTCCATAGACGCTCATCTGCCCGGAGTTAATGCTGTTGTGGTAATCGCGCAACGAAAAGGTATTCACATAGAGGTTGCCATCGAGATAGGAGAAACCTCCAGATCCGATTGCCGGATATTCCTCATAATCTACTATATATTCATCGATTCGTCGCAACTTCTGCGGCTGTTCCGGAGGCATATTGACAGCCTGATCAACAGAACCTGATGGCGCCGATGCCAAGCGATTGAAACTCCAAGCATCGCTGAACTCGAACTCCGGATTCGCGCCTCCAATCAGTGCCTCGCATATTATCTCGTAAAAATACTGTTCGCGCCGATAATTGACATTACCCACGGTCGCGCTCAGGCTGGATGAGACAGAAGGTGCAGCCATCAATGGATAGAAGGTGACTTGGCTACAACCGCTCTCCAAGACATAGGCCAGATCCCTGATCAGCATATCCTCTGTCTGGGAGGGAAAGTTGAATATCATATCAACGTTGAAAGTCGGGAAGCTGTCTGCCAATTCTTGGATTCGCAGAAGGGTCTGCAGACCGCTGCCGTAACTGTGGAAGCGCTGCATCTGAGCTAACAGTTGGTCGTCAAAGCTCTGCACGCCAACGCTTAATCGTTGCACGCGCCCCTGTAGCAGCTTGACGATTTCGGGTGTCAGGTCATCGGGATTAGTTTCGCAGGAAACCTCATTGATGGAAAACAGCTCCTTGGCCAGATCGATTGTTCTAACCAGCTCCAGTGGTAAAACCGTAGGGGTGCCACCGCCAACGTAAAGCGACCTGAAATCATAGCCGAGATCCTTGAGCATCCGCATCTCACTGCGAAGGTCCTCGAAGTAGACTTCTGCCAGACCCTGCTGGAAAGGATAGCGATTGAAAGAACAGTAGGGGCAAAGCTGCTTGCAAAACGGAACATGCACGTAAAGCAAATACTTGCGCCCAAGCACAGGAGCAGGCAGCGCTTTGGTACCCTTGGTGCCTCTGGTACCTCCGGTGCGTGACTGCGGGAGTCCCAGTACCTGCTGGCTGCTTGTGCCGAGCTGATCAGAGTGATTGAGCTGGCTAGAATGGTTCGGGCATCCGGAAGAGTTTTGGCAGTTAAGGCCTTTAGCCAGATCATCAGCCTTATCGATTGGCCGTAGACTGAAGTAGTGGTTGTTGAAAAGTCGCATTACATGACTTTGAATTCGTTCGGAGATCATAAGTTTACCTTTGACATCGTTAATTTACCTAGCAGACAAAAAGGGGACGGTTCTTTTTTGTCTTGGTCTGACCAGTAACAAACGCATACCCGAAACACATTGCAAACGAGAACATTGCTGTGTACATTGATAGTGGTCGGGAAGTACCATTATATGTGCTGCCTCCCATTAGAAGCCTATCATCTGATAACCGCAACCAAAAGTTGACCAATGAAGATTGGAGCAAAACGATTACTAGAACATCAAAAAACTGTGCAGGGGAAACATTCGAAGGCGATAAGGTATTGGCCGGTGGTGGCGTTGCCGGGGCTGGTGATGGCGATGACGCTGCCGGCACGAGTGGGGCTGGTGAGGCTGGTGGGACTGCCGGGGCTGGTGATGACGTAGTTGGCGTTGCCGAGGCTAGCAATGGCGATGACGCTGCCGGCACGAGTGAGGCTACCGGGACTGGTGCGGATAATAGCGTCGCCGGCACCTTCCTCCTATCCTCGCCAGAAGCAATGCGGGCTTTCTCCACCTTGACACATATATATAGTGACCTTGACGGTACCTTGTTTGCTCCGGGTGGACGGCTATTGGCTAACCATGCCGGCGAGCCCTCGACTGCTCTGGCCGAGGCCCTGGTGCGATTAAAGACAGCAGGCATCGAAGTCATCATCGTCACAGGGCGCAATGGCGTCCAAGGAACAGAGATGCTGCGGATGCTGAACCTGGAAACTTTTATCGGCGAGATGGGCACCCTTGTTTTGGAGGGCGCCGGTCCGCTGATGAAGAAGCGCTACCTGCTTGGAGAGTGGGACACAGCAGTTACCGAGGAAATAACCCCGCACAAGATGATCATCCAAAGCGGCATCGTTGAGCGACTGATTGCGGCTTTTCCAGGAAAGCTGGAGCCCCACGGCCTGATCAACAGTGGCAATATCGATGTTTCGGTTGTTTTTCGCGGTTTTGTGGATATCCAAAAGGCG
>JAIRUT010000017.1 GCA_031254255.1 Coriobacteriales bacterium | reverse complement strand
GTTTTGGGCAGGTAGACCAGTTGAAGAAGGAAGGCGAAGCCATCAATCAGGAGCTGCATCATCTGCGCAGCAAGCCGACCAACATTCCCCTGAAGCTGCATCTGATTCGAGTCTCCATCGCCGAGCATCTGGGTATTCTGACTGAGGAATTGCCGTTTTCCGGTGAATTGATAAGCGTCAAGCCGGAACATCTTGAGTGGCAGGGTGCGATTGAGCGGTTGCTCGGGCAGCAGGCCAAAACCCTGTTGGTGGCAAACCGTCACGCCAAGGCCGTAGCGACCTATATTGAGGACACTGACCTTGGACTGCGTTTTGAATACGATGTCGTGCCGCCTGAAGTGGAGGTTCCGGAGCGCAGTATGCCTGCAAACTCGCTGGTCAGGATGCTGACAGTGAAGCAGCATAAGGCCAACCCCGAGTTCACTGACTGGTTGAATGCCAGCCTCCGGAATCGGTTCAACTACATTTGTGTAAGCAAGCCGGCTGAGCTCAGCGAGCATAGCCATGCCATCACCATTGGCGGGCAGATCAAGAAGAAGAGCCGCCATGTCAAAGATGACCGCTACCGTCTGAATGACAGAACCAGATGGGTCTTGGGCGACAACAATGATGATAAAATCGAGCAGTTGATTCAAAAAAGTGTCGAAAACCAAGAGGCTTACAACAAGGCATCGGCAGTCGCCACCAAGATCACTGAGCAGGCCCGCAAGGTTCAGGATCTAACGCGTCTGGCGAGCACCTTGAGGGATTCCGAATGGGACAATTTTGACACGATGAAGGTCGCAGAAGACCTACGAAAAGCCGAGGCACATCTGGACCAGCTCAGCCACAGTGACGATAGGATCGACCAGGCCAAACGGCTGCGCGACGAGGCCGAGGAGCGCAAAGGCATCGCTGATGAGGCCTTGCAGGGAGCCCGGGTCAACGAGAAGCAAGCGATCGGCTCACTGAATAAAACCCTTGAGGATATCGAGGATTATGCTGCACGCCAACAAGCAGCCAGTGTGGTCTCGGACCAAGATCAGCAGCAATTGACCAAGCTTTTCAAGAAGCAAAACGCGGCCTATGACCAAAGTCTTGTCTCCATCAGTGAGACATCGCGACTAGTTCAGGCCGCTATTAATATGATGGGAAGGAAAGCCGGTGATTCCCTGCAAAAGATTCAGGTTGATGCTGAGCGCAACATGCATGATTACAAGCAGCTCTGGCCGATCCGCGCTTCAGATCTGAGCGAGGAATATGCAGAAATCCAGTCTTACCTGCGAATATACAATCAGATCAAGGCCAACGGCCTGCCTGATTATGAGCAAAAATTCCTGCAGGTCCTCCATGACTTCAGCCAGGATCAAATAACCATTATCGCCTCCACGATCAGACGCGCCTTCCGCGAAGTCAGGGACAAGCTGGAGCCGGTCAACCGCTCCCTCAGACTGTCCAACTACAGCCCCGGGACCCACCTGCAGATCGAGGTCAAGAACAATCGAAACAAGCAGGTCAACGATTTTCTCGATGAGCTTCAGGTGATCACCGAGGGCACTTGGAGCGACGACGACCTGAAATCGGCGGAAAAGCGCTATCTGCGCATTGCCCAGATCATCAATCGCTTCAAGTCCCCGGAATCTGCGGACAAGACCTGGCGGCTAGCCTGCTTGGACACCCGCCAGCATGTCACCTTCACAGCCAAGGAGCTCGACAATGAAGACGCTGTGCAGCAGGTTTATGGCTCTGATTCTGGGTTATCCGGTGGTCAGAAGCAAAAACTGGTGGTCTTTTGCTTGGCCGCAGCCCTGCGCTATCAGTTGGCAGACGAGGATCAGCCGATTCCGAGCTACGGTACCGTGGTGCTGGATGAGGCTTTCGATAAGGCCGATCACAGTTTTACGACAACAGCGATGCATATCTTCAGGGTGTTTGGTTTTCACATGGTGCTGGCCACTCCGCTGAAACTGCTCCAGACATTGGAGCCCTTCATCGGAGAGATCGCGTCGGTGCATTGCCAGGATTCCAAGAGCTCCACGTTGCAGATCGTGACTATTGAGCAGGATGTTGCGGATGGGGAGATTGCGGGTGCTGGTGGCGAGGGTGTTGGTGGCGAAGTTGCTGGGGGTGAAGCCGCGGGAAGTGGTGTTACGGGAGGCGAAGCTGTCGGGGATGAAGTTGCAGGCAGTGATGTGGCAATGAGCGATCCCGCATCGGAGATGAAACCCGAAAGCGAAGCCAGCCGGAGCCAAGGGCGCACGCGATGATCTCTGTCGATGAGGCAAAGGCCAAAGCGGCAAAATACTACGACCGTCACTTCAACTACTGGGATGCTGATCTTTTTGCGGAGGCCATCGGGGTGAAGGGCAACGATAACCCCCTGCAAGTCAGCCTGTCGATCAACCTGAAACCGCCAACTGAAAAAGATGTGATGGCAGACATGGCCAAAGCCCGATCTTGGGCGCGATCCTGGCATGAGCTTGCCAGTGCCTCAAGCTGCGGTTCCTGCGTCCAATGGATGATCAAGGAGTGGAAGAGTGTCGGCAGGCAAGAGGTTCCTGTCAAGATTGCGCTCAACAGCCCCGAAGAGATCGCCGATTTTGCCGGCTGCAAATCCCAATGGAACAACAGTAAGAAACGCAGCCTGACACTGGCCGAGCACTGGAACGCTGAATGGCGAGAGAGGACAGGTTTATTCTCAACAAGAGAATCGCTTGCAACCATTGAGGACGATTTGTCCACGGCTATCCGAAAAACGATCCCGAGGCTCAGCGAATTGAATAATAGCGACTGGAATATCCTCCTGTTAGTTATAGGCTGGCTGATGGCCCACCCAAACATCAACATCTATGTGCGCCAGCTGCCCATTCGAGGCATCGACAGTAAGTGGCTGGAACAGCACAAAGGCATGATCGAACCACTCTATTGCGCGATGACCAACCGAACGCGCTTTGACTTCCTGACCACTCCACACCAGTTTCGAGTGCGATTCCTGGATGCCAAACTGGCGCCAGACGGACTGAGTGACCTGAGCCTGTCACCCCAAGAGCTGAGCAAGTGTTCGCAGCTGCCAAAGATCGTGTTCATCTGTGAGAACCTGGTGTCTGTAATGACATTTCCGGATATTCCCGATGCCATGGTTATACATGGATGTGGATATGCAGTCGGAGCCCTCTCCCAGGTCAAATGGCTGCAAGATGTACCAGTGCTCTACTGGGGTGACTTGGACAGCAACGGTTTTGCGATCCTCAATCAACTCCGCCAGCACCATCCAAATGCAGTCTCCATAATGATGGACACAGAAACACTCGAGCAACACCGTGAACTCTGCGTGGTGGAAGAAAAACCGAATCGCGGATTTTTTGATCACCTGACAAAAGATGAGCATTCAACGCTAGCCCTATTGCTGCTAGGAGAGAAGGCCTTAAGGCTGGAACAAGAGCGCATCGAATGGAGTTACGCAACAAACAGCATCAGAGCCGCTGTCAACTCCTTGCAGCCAAGTTACTGACATCCATATTTTTGAATAGTATGCAGCAGCATCAACAAAGTCTATAATTTATAAGGTTTCAAAAAAATGTACTTCAATATATAACATTCTGTTTTTAAAACCTAAATCAGCCATATATGCAAGAAAATTTAAATAATATTGGATTCCACTAACATTAATAATATAATCTAGGCTATACTTTTCGAGTGTTGTTCAAACTTGAAGGAAAGGCTGTTTGCTCAATATCCGAATAAGCAGCGAGGGCCACTTGGATGGGGAAATAAAAATGGAATCGAATATGAATAGTTCGGGATTGAGAGCTACAAGGGAACGCTTCAAGCTTGCAGAATCGCGCTTCAAACGCAGTCTCATTGTCATAATGAGCGTCCTGATCTGCTCAGTGGGATTGTTCCTCAGCACTCCCAGGGAGGCGGAAGCAGCGGATATCGTCTGGGTCCACATGAATGGTGGCGATGGGCTGACGTTCGAATTCAATTTCTTGAAATCAGACGGCATAACAATGAATGTAGTCACCATTGCAGGTGGGAAAAATGTAAAATCCCAGACCTCACTTTATAATGATGAGACACTTATCAATGTATATGTCTACTTGGGATCTGACTACGACTACTGGATGGCAAATAGTGGCACAGTGGCGAAACCAAGCCCGATTCGAATAATAACTCCAGCAGAAATCGGCCACCGAAGCGACAAGGTGGCACTCTTGACCAACGACGGATCGATGGGTGCCACTGGCACCATTATTACCAACAGTGGCGACATGAACTTTTGGTACAGGGCTGGCTTCAATGCAGCTTCTTTTTCTTTCTATTCAGAAAAGGACGTAGTTGGACAGCCGCTGGTTGCAGGCGCCTACAATTTCAAGGTTTATAACCAGTTGGGAGTGGAGGTAGCCTCCGCGACAAACGATGCCGAAGGGCGGATTGAATTCACCCCAGCCCTTGACTTCAATACCCCTGGAACATATGTATATACAATCAAGGAGATAGCCCCCAGTCCAATACCACCAGGTTGGACTTATGATAACAACAACAATGGGCAAGGCTATACGGTAAGCCTGCTCGTGTATTACGGTACCGGAGCTTATGCAAATTATCTATATGTGCAGCCCACCTACCCCAATGGCCAAACGATTGTCTTCACCAACGAATTCACACCTGCCACCATCCAATTGGAAGCAAGCAAAAGCGTTCGTGGCCGCACTTTGGCTGACAGCGCTGGAAAATTCACCTTTGCCGTCTTTGAAGGCTCGTCCCAAGTAGCTACCGGAACCAATGATGCCCACGGCAACATCGTTTTCAGCGAAATAAAATATACAGGAACTGGATCGCATACCTATACAATCAGGGAAACATCCACAAATGGCAATGGCTGGACCGTAGACTCAACATCCCACACTGTCACTGTCACTGTCAGCGCCAATGCCAGTGGGAAGCTGATTGCAAC
>JAIRUT010000162.1 GCA_031254255.1 Coriobacteriales bacterium | reverse complement strand
CTCTTCCGATCTAGGGCTTCTAGTCAAAAAGGGGTTCATGCCAGTCAGTAGTTGATAACTGAGGATGGCAAAGGACCAGAGATCACTGCGTTCATCGACGATGCTTCCGTCGATCTGCTCTGGTGGCATGAAGCCGCAGCTGCCTCCCCGGGAGCTCGAATATCCAGAGCTGGAAGCAAGTTGGGCAAGCCCGAAGTCCGTGACCTTGGCATGCCCATTGGACATGTCCAGCAGCACATTGTCTGGCTTGATGTCCAGATGCAGGACTTGATTCTCGTGAGCGCAGATCAGGGCCTGGGCAATATCACGGATCAGTGCAGCGATGATATCCAGGTCCAACAGTTCGTCGGCGGCCATCAAAACCTCGGTCAGTGTCGGCCCATCGACATATTCCATGATGATGAAGGCCTCGTCTTCAGTTGTCTGGAAGTCAATAACCCTGACGATATGCGCATCATTCAAAAGAGCTGCAGTCCGTGCCTCCTGCAAACCGGGCAAGTCGATTGCACCTGGATAGGCTTGGCTTTCTGTCGGTTGGTATTCTTGGTAGGCCTTGAGCGAAATACGTTTTATTGCTACACGCCGTTGCAGGCGGGTGTCCCAACCCACCTCGACCGTCGCAAACCCGCCCTTGCCGGCTGCGTGCAGCCTGCGGTAGCGGCCCAACAGCATCTGCTCAGACTGATCTGTCATGTCACAGCTTGGCTTTCTGGCTGGGATTCAACAGGCTTATTAGAATAGGGGGCAAAACGACTGAGCAGGACGCTGGGTACACGCAGTTGCAGAGCCGTGCCATCCGAGGTGAACTGCTCACTGATAATAGCCGTGCGATCATGGGCAAGGTGTACCAAGGCACCTTGGTCATAAGGAATCAAGACATCAATCAAGATCGAGCTGGCGTTTGCCACGGCTTCGATGCGTTTCAGGAGTCCTTGGATGCCACTGCCGGTTTGGGCGGAAACCATAATGCTGTCCGGGCGGCTGCGGGAGAGCGCGGTCCTGGCCCCTGCATCAAGAAGATCACATTTGTTGTAAACAAGGGCTTGAGGGATCTGATGCGCGCCGATCTGCTCTAGAACCTCCCAGACCGCCTCGATTTGCTTGTCTCTCTGTTCGGAGCTGGCATCCACTATGTGCAGGATCAGGTCGGCCTCAGAGATTTCATCGAGGGTCGAGCGAAAAGCTTCAACCAAGGTGGTCGGGAGCTTCTGGATGAATCCAACTGTATCGGTCAACGTGGCCTCGCGGCCATCGGGCAAGGTGATGCGCCTTGTGGTGGCATCCAGGGTGGCAAAGAGCTGGTCTTCAGCTAAAACATCGGCATCAGTCAAGAGGTTCAGGAGTGTGGATTTGCCGGAATTTGTATAGCCAGCCAGGGCAACCTTAAAGATTCCGGAGCCCAGGCGGGCAGATCTCTGGGTGCTGCGCTCCCTGCGCAACTTGCCGAGCTCATGGCGGATCGAGTCGATGCGTTTGCGGACAATCCGGCGGTCTACCTCCAACTGGCTTTCGCCCTCGCCGAAGCGGGAACCAACACCACCGCCCATTCGGTTGGAAGCCAAATGCTGCCACATGCCCCGAAGCCGGGGCAGAATGTATTGACTCTGGGCCAGCCGGATCTGCAGGCGACCTTCGCGGCTTTTGGCATGGAGGGCGAAGATGTCCAGAATCAGCGCCGTTCGGTCTATGACTTTCAGACCTTTGCGGGCTTTGCCGAGCTCGCGTTCCAAGTTGGATTGCTGGCTTGGACTGAGTTCGTCGTCAAAGATCACCACGTCAACATCCATGGCGGTGATCAGGGTAGAGACTTCAGCCAACTTGCCGCTGCCGATAAAGGTCTTCGGATTAATGGATTTCAAGCGCTGCGAGATGGAACCGACAACATCGGCGCCATCCGTCAATGTCAGGCGCTCAAGTTCTGCCAAAGATTCTTCCAGGCTCCATCCGCTGTTTTCGCGATCCACGCCAATAAGGAGTGCCTTTTCACGTGGCTGCTCGGTATAGAACATGGCTTCTTTGACCACAGAACCTCCTTACGATCAGTTTTACCCAGTTTTGTCCGTACAAGTGTTCTGACATTACTGCAAGTAGTGCCGACATTTGCCCAAACAGAGATGGAAAAACTGGTTCACAATCTGGCGTGCAAACAATGAAATGATGCTTCCCAAAGTATACGTTAGATCCATGGATATTGGGATACGGGTTTATAGCGGTTTTTTGGCTATCCTATCATCTCAAGGAATACGGAACGGCATCAGGATCCAGAATGGTCGTGCAGGATGGGCAGCGCACGGCAACCTCTGGGATCTTGCTGCCACAGTAGGGGCATGCTTTGGTTACTACCTCCTGTGCGATCTTTTTGTCTGCCACTTTGTTGTAGGCCTTGACTATCAGGAAGATGACCAAGGCAATCATCAGGAAGTTAATAATCGCAGCAATTAGATTGCCATAAGTCAGATTGGCAGCGTTCGCTCCAGAGCCGATTTGGATATGCAACTTTGTGAAGTCGTAACCCAAGGTCACTAGCGACAGCAGCGGCATTATCAGGTTTGTAACCAAAGACGTGACAATTGCATTGAAAGCTCCACCGATAACAACGGCAATAGCCAGATCAACGACATTGCCACGTCGAATAAAAGCACCAAAATCTTTGAAGAATTTCATTCTTAATCTCCAAAACTGTATAAATAATGCCCAGCTGGCCAATGCCCAATGCCCAATGCCCAACGTCCAGCTGGCCGGCAGCCCTTGCGTGCCTTGTCAAAGTGTGCGCAGGAGGGCGACTACCTTGCCAAGAATCGTCACATCGCGCACATAGATCGGATCCATGCTCTGGTTCTCTGGTTGCAGGCGGATGCGGTCAGCCTCCTTGTAGAAGGTCTTGACCGTTGCTTCCTCATCAATCAAGGCGACCACTATTTCGCCGTTATTGGCTGTTGGCTGCTCGCGGACGACCACATAGTCACCGTCGTAGATACCAGCCTCGATCATCGACTCGCCTTTTACCGTGAGCATGAAAGAGGCGGTATCCCCAACTATTTGCTTGGGCAAAGTCAGATTCTCCTCAATATTCTGCTCAGCCAAAATTGGCTCACCAGCTGCCACCCGCCCGACCAGAGGCAAGTTGACGATGTTGCGTAACACCTCGGTGCTTTCTGAAAACTCAGGCTCTTTTGAATCATCCGTCAGGAGAATCAAACTACGGGCAGTTGCCGCATCGCGTCGGATACAGCCGAGCTCCTCCAGAGTGTTTAGTTGGGAGTGGACTGAAGAGGATGAGGCCAAGCCAACAGCCTCCCCGATCTCGCGGATGCTGGGTGGATAGGCGTTTTTCCGGATATAGGCCGAGAGAAAGGCCATGATCTCCTGCTGTCGTTTGCTCAATTGTCTCTTGTCACGCATAAAGCCTCCTTGGGAAGACTGCTGACGAAACGCCGAAACGGTCGGCGCCTCCGAAATGAAATTGATTGTAGCCAGTATAGCAGGCTTGAGAAAAAATAGCAAACAATTGTTCGAATCTGACTGGACACGAACAGATGTACGCTCTATACTATAGAACATCTGATCGATATTTCCCGAGAGAAAGGTCCAGAAATGAAGGAGAAACTTCTGAGAACCACCAATATAATTGTTGAGAGTTGCCGGGGGGAGAGCGTAGCTCCACTTAGAGGCAGGTACCTGGTCATGTACGTGTTCTCCGCAACACTCCTGGCCCTGACAGCCATTTTCGCCCCCTTGCTAAACATATGAGTGCAAGCCATTCGCCCTCGGCTCGGCGTGCTGTGTCAAGCTTCCGATTGCGATCAATTCATCCAAAGCTTATCTTTGCCAACGATACTTATTATTCAAGTAATGGTATCGTTAATGTAAATATGCTTTTGGTAGACTTATTCACAACTTGACGAACAAGTTGAAGACCGATGTTTTCCAGGTTGTGTGAAATGGGGTTTCAGACTGTGCGATGTCCCATATGCGGGTATCCCGATTCCAAAGTCAACGATTCGCGTCCCTCTGATGATGGGCTTTCCATACGTCGCCGTCGGGAGTGTTTGAGCTGCCAGGCTCGCTTTACCACCTTTGAACGCTACTATGAATCACCCTTGATAGTCATCAAGAACAACCAGTCATCAGAACCCTTCGATCGCAACAAGATCATGCGCGGCTTGATGACCGCTACTAAGAAGCGGAATATTTCGCCAGGCCAACTCGAGGCCTTGATTGATGATATTGAGACTGAGATCAGGAATACTTTGAAAAACGAGATCCATTCCAAGGTGCTCGGTGACATGGTATTGGAGCGTCTTCGTGATATCGACGATGTTGCCTACATCCGATTTGCCTCAGTCTACAAGGACTTTAAGAATACTAATGAGTTTACTGAAGCTCTGAAAGGCTTGGATTGAAACCAATGGCTAAAGATAATGCTTGGTGCAGATGCCGAGCGCAGTACACTGAAGGGATTGGTCTTGGTCTGGTAATGATGG
>JAIRUT010000055.1 GCA_031254255.1 Coriobacteriales bacterium | reverse complement strand
TGCTCGAAACGCGATGCTACTATGCTAGCAGGTAAGAGCGAGCGCAACCAGACAGTCCATGCGCCACTTTTGCCCGGCGCTCGACTGGATGACCATGTTGGACGGATACTGCCGGTTCGCATTGAAGAGGCTCGCACTTGGTATCTCAGAGGCGAGCTGGAGCTGGTTTAGATGCACTCTTGGCTTGGTTAACAGCTTTGATTGGGCATGACCGTGGATACTGCAAAACCCATTCCTGTTACAAATGTCTGTCATGCCGGACTTGATCCGGTATCCACAGTAAGTGCTGCACCTTCGAATCCTGTACCCGCATGTCACCAGCAGCCGATCATTGCCATCGTTGGAGCTACGGCAACCGGCAAGTCTCGTTTAGCTGATCTCTTGGCCGTCAAGCTGGACGCCGAGATCATCAGCGCGGATTCCATGCAAGTCTACCGAGGAATGGATATCGGCACGGCCAAAACACCGGTTGCCGAACGCAGCGTTTCCTACCATGGACTTGATCTGGTAGATCCTGATTTCCGCTACACAGCCGCCCTCTACCAACGCATGGCGCGGGCGCAGATCGCGGAGATCCAGCAGCGTGGCAGGCGGGTTATCTTCTGTGGTGGGACGGGACTTTATCTGCGAGCCGCTCTGGATGATTTTGAATTCGACCAAGGTTTTGACTCTTCTTGTCAGGCCGAATGCCAGGCCGGGCCTGACCATACGTCAGCCCTGGAGCCTCGAGTTCAGCTCCAGCAGCAGGCTGATGCTCTTGGCCCCGAGGCCTTCCACACCCTGCTGTCAGAACACGACCCGGAAAGCGCAGCCCTGATCCACCCAAACAATGTCCGCCGGGTAATACGGGCCTTTGAGCTCTTGGGTCAGGGAAGCAGTTACGCCAAGCAGTCCGGTGGCTTCTCAAGTTTCCAGAGCTTCTACCCGGTGATTCTAGTTGGCCTGCACCTGGAGCGGGACATGCTCTACCAGATGATCGAACAGCGCGTGGACGCGATGCTGGAGGCCGGTTTGCTTGGTGAAGTCGAGGCGTTGGTCGAGCAAGGCTTTGCCCAGTCCCTGACTGCTATGCAGGCCATTGGATACAAGGAACTGTTGCTTCACCTGGAGGGTCAGATCAGCCTCACAGAAGCGGCAGAGCAAATCAAGCAGGCCACAAGACGCTACGCCAAACGTCAAATCAGCTGGTTCAAACGCGACCCACGCATCAAGTGGCTGGACATCACGGATTTGCACAAGCAAGGTCAAGCGGGGAAGTTGACCTCCGAGGAGTTCGGAGAGCAGTTAACGGCTCCATTCTTCTTGCGATAAATTAACTTGTTGAGATAAAGAGGCCGTTCGATTTTCATCCGTGCTTCCTGTTCCGAAAAATTGCACAATGTGCATTATTTCGGAATATAACATGGAAGGTGAGAAATCATTGGCATGGAGCCAAAATGGAGCAAGCATTTGCCGTACAAACGGTTATTTCATCTTGGGAAATCCGAAATCCGATGCTAGTCTGCCAACTGCCACAGACGCTCAGCTGCCACTGAGCAGACAGGCATTCTCTCAGACATCAACCCCCAACAGCACCTTGGCCAATATGCCAATGGCGAAGGCGATTGCTGCTACCCCGATGCTGATAATTGCCATTTCCGCGAAGCGTCGCCAGAATGGCAGGGATTGGGCGACGGATGTGTAGTAGTTGAAAACCAGTATGATCAACACAGCAACGCTCAGCATGATTGCAAAGGCCAGCGCATAGAGGCTGTCAGGCAAAAGCAAATAGGGCAACACGAGCAAGGCGACGGTGATCAAGTAAGCCACACCTGTATATACAGCGGATTTCAGGGCCATGCTGTTGCCTTCGGCGCGTTGGGAGAGGTAATTGGCGGCCGCCATGGACAAGGTGGCCGCCACACCTACAATTATCGCTGAGAGCGCAATCAATCGTGTATTGGCCAGCGCAAAAGTCAGACCGGCAATAGCTCCCGTGAGTTCGACCAGCGCGTCGTTCAGGCCCAGCACCATGGCACCCACGAAGTGCAGACGCTCCTCATCGAGCATCTCAATCATCGTGTTTTCTCGTTCGCGCATATCCGCGATCATGGCTTAGGCTTTGGGGATCTCTTTTTCGATGATCTGGAGGTCTTTTAAGCTGACGGTTTCGCGTTTTTCCAGATACTTCAAAGTGAAGGTGAAGCCAGCAATCAAGCTGAGTGCTCTGGCCAGGAGAATCACGGAGCGCCTCGGCTTGGCATCCCGGTCCGTGTAGGTCTTCCAGATGTTGCAGTGACAATTTTCGCAGTGTGAGAATTGCAGGAGCGTGGAACCGTTGGCTTCATACTTCTGTCTCTTGGCGATGTCCTTGTAGATGATGCTATGCGTCAGCTCATTGCGCTGCATCTTAAGGATCCGTTGAAATACGACCGGACTAAGCTCTGCTGTCATATCCCTCCTGACAAACTGCCACAACTGGATGATTCTTAAGTGATGGAATAATATATGTATTCTACACGTATTCTTGATGAATCATTGTACTAGATTCCACTTTAGGGCACTTTGGTAAACGTATCTTAATGCAGGTCACTGGGTTATTTCATGGGACTTAATGTACCTGATGATACCATCTCTAGTAATCAATAGCCGCGTACGAAAAACCCTGAGCCTCCAGTTTGGCGAACAACTCTGTTGGTGTTATGGCCGGTACCTCACTTAACTCAAAGTCCTTGACATTTCTTGTGATGATGTAGTCTGCCTTGATCTTTGAGGCGCATTCAGCGAGCAGGCAGTCCTCGTAGTCACCCCAGCGTTTTGCCAGGGCTGCTGCAGCATTTTCCGGAGTTATGCCGATGAGTTGGAGGTAGCCGAGATTCGCCTCCATCATCTCTTGGGCAACCTGTGAGCCGTAGCCCTTTTGTAAAAGATAATGTATATCGGTGAGTGAGTTCACGGTCAGATAGGTATTTGCCTCTTTGGTTATACCGAGCAGGCAGATCTTTCGAGCCAATTTGAAATGTCCTTCGCGCCTGTCAAGGTAGTCGAGGATTATGTTGGTGTCAAGAACGAGATCCATAGCGATCCCTCATGCGCGCGTCCTTTAGCTCTTCGTCTGTCATGCCTGAGGGTTTTTTGCTATGAAAAGAATCCAGTACAGCGACCAGTCGCTCAATTTCATCATTGCTGGGGCGCGCCCTTTCCGTAAAGGGAAGCTCGTCATTCTTCACAACATAGGCAAACAGTTTTTGAATGGCAGCTGATGGGCTCAAGCCATGCCTCAAAAGGACTTCAGTGCCGCTCCTTTTTATGTCATCATCCAGCCGCACGGTGAGAATAGAACTCATGACTACCAGCCTCACTTATCGAGCATTTGCTAATATTGTAATACGTGTAATACATATTACTCTACAATAATGGAACAGGCAAGTCTGGAGCTATCAGAACAAAAGCATTTATTCGGTCAGCATGCAATAATGTGGCAAGTAATTAAGCTCTCTTCAGCTTTCGGATGGCTTTTTTCAGGTCTAGATATTGCTTACCGCGATGGATGAATCCGGTTAGGTTGCGGGTGGTGTAGCGGTGTTTGAAGTTCACGGGTACTTCTATTACACGTAGGTTGGCGCGCAGGGCTTTGATGGTCATGGCAACCTCTACACCGTAGCCTTCGGCCAGGGGCATCAGCTGGCGGAGTGTGCCCAGGCGCATAGCGCGTTGTCCGCTCAGGGGGGCCTGGGCTTCAAATCCACTACCGAGTTCACAGATGGCTAGACGGGCGAGATTCTTTACCAAGCCGAAGCCACCAGCACCGGGAGGGCTTGGCATGATGGCGATGGCTAAATCTGCCTCGCTTCTGATCAGGGGAGCGAGAAGTTGCCACGCCAAGTCGGCGCTTTCGCCCAGGTCGGCATCGAGTAGCAAGACGAGATCATCGTCGGAGAGTTCGTCCATGCGGATGCTTTCGGCCAGTTCTGCAAAACCGTGGTTCAGGGCTGCTCCCTTGCCACTGTTTTTGGGAAGGCGATAGAGCTCTGCGGCGTTGGCGAGGGCGACTTCGGCAGTGTTGTCAGTGGAGGCGTCATCTATCACGATGATCCTGGGTGCCTGAGTTTGCGTTGACCTTGCAGCTACGGCAGTTTTAGCATTCTCGGCAGCTTTGGCATTCCCAATCAACGCCTCAGATTCAATTGATCCACATTCCGCAGGTCCCGCAGGTACACCGGCCTCAGCAGATCCAGCCGAAGCTTCCGCCATTGCCAAAGTTTCCATGTTCATATCCCGCAATGCTGCCAGTGTTGCACCAATATACTTTGCCTCATTATGGGCGGCAATTAAGACTACGGTCATCGTCCTGACCTGCCATTTCGCCTCAGGAACAGACCCTTGACCCGTCCCAGGAGGCTCTCAACAACCGAGATCTCCGGCACTTGGAAAAACTTGCAGAGCAGGAAGAAGACGGTCAGCGTAAAGGATCCGCCGATCAACACTTTGACTAGCGAAACAGCGAGATTAGCATCCTCTCCTCCGAAAAAGATTACTATGAATGGCACAAGAGCTGACAAAACAGCAGCTAGCACGATTTTCAGGCCGTCTATGACAATACGGGTTAAGCCAAAGTGGCCGATGCGTTTGTAGAGCAGCAAAAGCATACCGGAGGTCAAAAGGATGTAGGCTATGGCGTCGGCCAAAGGTATGCCGATTAACCCCAAGCCTTTCCAGCTACCAATGCCCAGACTGAGGGACAAGGAGAGGCCGATTTGGACAAGTCGACCAATGAGGTCAATAACAATGAAGGCTTTCAGATCACGCAATGAACTGAAGACGCGGTAAATAAAACGATAGGTAGCAAAGAAGGGCAGCGCCAGACACCAAGCCGACAAGACATTGGCAACAATCAAGACATCATCGGCGGTAAATTCGCCCGCATGGTAGAGTCCGGCCAGTTGTTTGGATAAAACCAGTATTGTTACTGCCAATGGAATGATTGCGAAAAGTGTGGTTCTCAGGCCCATGCGCACGTTGTCTCGCAACTTGCCCCAGTTCTGGGCGGCCGAAGCCTGGCTCATCTCCGTGAACAATGCAGTGGATAAGGCCACCGCAATTACACCGTAGGGCAGCATATACCAAAGGAAAGCATATTGTTGGATGGTTGCCGGTCCACTGGGGGTAATCCGGAAGGCTAAAGCATTTTGGACAGAGACGACGACAAGGTTAACGACAATGAAAATCGTCACCGGAATAACCAGTTTGAGGCTCTCTTTAAGGGCTGGATCTCGCAGGTTGATGCGAAAACGCAACTTTACCCGGGTGCGGATCAACGCCGGAACCTGAATCACAAACATAGCCACAACGCCAAGTGTTGTGCCTAAAGCCAGGATTATCATCGCCAACTCTGGATTGGTTCTGTTCATTATCGGATAGCTGAACATAGTGGCAATCACGATAATGTTGTTGAAAATCGGCCCCAAAGCTGGCCAAAGGAATTCGCGATGGGCATTGAGCAGGCTGTTAAACAAGCCGCCAACACCATAGAAGAGTATCTGGATGGCAAAGAAACGGAAGAAAAATGTGGCCTGCTCAGCGTCAACACCCTGGGTCAGGAAGGTCTGGGTAAAGACCACTTGGGGAGCGAAGATGGTGGCCAGTATTGTAATGACACCCAAAACGATCAGGCCAATCGACAGCAGGTTTGAGGCGTAGCCGTCAGCCGCTCGCTTGCCGCCTTTGGCTCTTCGATTCATGTAGACCGGTAGAAATACTGACGACAGGACACCGCCGGCGATCAGCTCAAACACTTGGTTGGGCATGGTGTTGGCAACGCTGTAGGCAGAAGCCAGGAGTGTGTTGCCGAGGGCGAAGGCCATGGCCCAAGTGCGAATGAAACCCGTAATGCGAGAGGCCATTGTGGCCATCGACATTATAGCTGTGGAGCGCGCTACGGACGGGTTGTCCGCAACAGTATCAGTCTCAGTTGCAGTTGCAGATCCGACAATTGCCGAAGCACTATTTGCTGAGGCACTATCAGACCCATCTTTT
>JAIRUT010000075.1 GCA_031254255.1 Coriobacteriales bacterium | reverse complement strand
TGGAGGCAGCGTAACAAAAGCAAGTTTGGAAGAGTTAAATAATTTCGATGTCTTTACTTATTCTATTGGCAAAGCAGTGCCTGAAGCACTCGAATTGATGATGGGATCAGTTGACGCAGAGTCACTGGAAGAACTGCTCTTCGGCAATTGCAAAGACCACAAACTGCTTCTTCGACTTCTGTATGCTTTCTGCTATACGGAAGACCGGGAGCCAGGTTATTCAATAATCAAAAGACACGAAGATGAGTGGATCGAATTAGATTCCTATGGCGTTCCTTTTGCACCTGATGTTGCTGTCAGGCTTGCCTTCAAGGGAAATGTCATTTTGCAACACCCAGGACTTGCTTGGCAAGAATGGGCCTATGCTTTACAGGCTGTCTTCGACCTCGATCAAGAAGCTGCAAGAAAAGTACTCCGGGATAACAAAGATCAAGTAGCCGAAGGGTTATTATTGAGGCAATCCAACATGGTAGAAGGACTTGGTGAGTTCTTAGACACTGCGGATATGATCGACAGCAACTTCATTGAAAGTATTCTATCTGACCTCTCATTTTCCGAAAGGGCAGAGTCTTATTGGCCAAGCAGGGCAGAAGGAGAGGAGGGCGAGGTCGTAGCTGTAAGTCTTTTAGAAGCGAGAACGAACCGATAAATGTGAAAATGAAACAATGCAGAAAAGCCGGAACCTCTTGCGTAAAAAGCCTATTTCGCACGCCGTATACGAGACTTCTCATCTCCGTCTGCTCTTGAAGGCGGAGTCATTAGCAGAGGTTTACCTTCAAACAACCAACACGTTCTGCTCTATAACCCAGATTTTGAACTAGAAAGCAATCAGGCCAGAAGCAAACAAGCCTCTGAACTGTGGATTTTTTGGTCGCGGGGAGCTTATAGGATCTGGCAGAAAAGTGAACTTGAAATTAATAAGTGCAGGTAAAGCATGGTGTTCAAACTGTTGTTTCTGGCAGAATCCTTTACTTTTTCGCCAACGTAGCCTATGACAGAGCCAAGAACACGTACTTGTAATTGTCAAAAACTTGCCATTATGGTAAGGTTTTGACATGAATGAAACCCATACATACCTTGACTATCTGCGTGAGATCGCCATTGACCAGTATGGTTTTGTTACGACTGAGCAGGCATTGGAGGCAGGGGTACCACACTCGCAACTATCAAAGATGGTTTCGCGTCAACGTCTCGAACGCGTCGCTCATGGTGTGTATCGAGTACCGCTGGTTCCCTATTCTGAGTATACGAGATTTATGCAGGCGTTACTTTGGACAGGAGCGCCTGAAGCTGTCTTGAGCCACGACACTGCTCTTGATATATATGGTGTGAGTGACATTAATCCAACACTGATTCATGTGACTGTGGCAAAGTCGCGACGCATTAGAAGAAGCGGTGGACAAGGGTATGCCGTGCATTACCAAGACCTAAAGCCTGATCAGCTATTTTGGTGGGAAGGTATGCGCATCGTCACATTATCTGTAGCAATCGAGCAGTGCATTAACAGCGGTGTTCCGAGGTATCTTATTCGCCAGGCCATCGAGCGTGGAAGCAAAAGCAATCGAGCAGTAGCTCAAGAAAAAGAGCGACTCTTCAACCTTATGGAGGCACGCGATGACCCAAGCTGAACCGACCGATATCATCCAGGGCTTGGATAGCCTCAAGCCAAAAGCAAAAGAGCCGATCTCTGCGAGTGTTCTCAGTAAATGGATCTCTCAAGCTGAAAGCTCAATGGGCGTTGAGCAAGCGGGGCGTTTAAGTTGGCTTATTGCAACAACGGTAGTTTCTGCCATGTTGCAACAGGTGGTTGATGAGAATGCCAATAGCAGGTTTTTGTTAAAAGGTGGAACCATGCTCCAATATCGGCTTGGTTCAGTTGCAAGAGCGACGAAAGATCTCGATGGCATCATTCGTGGTGATATCGAGAGTTTCCTGCGCGATATGGATAAGCAAATGAAGGATGGGTGGGGGCCGATCAGCTTTTCTTGCGGCGAGGTGGAGGTAATAAACACACCAGCTCGCATTATTAAGCCACGAAGATTTGATACCACCCTCTCTCTGCATGGCAGGATATGGCGACGGATTACCGTTGAAATCTCACCTGACGAGGGGGAGTCAGGTGTACTGTCCGAAATAATCCCATCACCTACCCTTGCCCCCTTTGGGTTACCAACGCCTGATACCTTGGCAACGTTAGCTATGAGTTATCAGATAGCACAGAAGATACACGCAGCAACAGACCCTCACGATCCTCCAGAGTTCGTGAACGAGCGCGCCAGAGATGTCGTTGATCTTATTCTGCTTAAAAACCTGGCTGAGTTTACCGCCGCACCCAGTGACGTGGCGATTTACTCTGCCGTGAAGGACATCTTCAATTTCAGGGCAAAAGAGTCTGAAGTGCTGGGAAGGCCGCAAAGAGCGTGGCCAGCGCGATTAACCGCCTTTCCGCACTGGCGAAATGACTATGTGGCTGCAGCGGAATCAGCAGGGGTAGAGCTATCTCTCGAAGAAGCCATCCTGGAACTCAATGAGTGGTTTGGTAGCATTGGTTGAGTTGGTCCAATAAGCCCAAAACTAAACAGGTCAGAGCTCACAACGCTCTGACCTGCGGATTTTTGGTTGCGGGGAGGGGATTTGAACCCCTGACCTCCGGGTTATGAGCCCGACGAGCTACCAGACTGCTCTACCCCGCGGTTTGCGAACAAACAGAATACTACGCATGGGGTTCAGATGCAAGCCAATTACGCGGTTTTTATCTATTGGCAATAATGTTGTAGCTGATTTGTTATGCAATTATTTTGTTCAAAAGAACATCAAAAGTCCATCACACCCACTTCAACACACAAATAATCACATTAGCTCCACCATCGCTCCATCATCCATCGTCCACCGGAATACCTTGATCTTTGTGATCATCAGTTTTGCGAAAGTTTTGGAGACGGCGCAAACTGAACACAAAGCCTGGAGGGCAATCGCAGGTAAAACATGCAATAAGATTAGAATATGGAATACAATTCGAATATATGATATTTATAAGCACCGGGTATATGTCAATATCCTTCCAAATATTGACAAATACTACAGGCATAACTATATTCAATTGGGTCTGATGGCTGCACCAGCTTACAGGCATCGTCATGTTGTCAGTGTTTCATTCCAGCCACGTGAATGGGACATTCATGGAAGGGGCGCGTTGGATGAATCTCGGGAAATTATTGCGATTCCTGTCTGTTGTTTCGTTGCTTGCTACTTTGACCTTTGCTCTGGTGCTGACTTCGGCTTGTACCGGAGGGCTCAATACGGATGATCGGAATTCCGTTGGGGGAGCGGCATCATCTTCCGGCCAAATCACAGTGACCGACATGACCGGCAGGGAGATCGTTCTGAATGGTCCTGCCACCCGAATCGTCGCCCTATCTCCGTCGGACTGCGAGATCATCTATGCTCTTGGCGCTGGGGAAAGCATCGTTGGGCGCGGTACCTATTGCGACTATCCGGAAGGGGTTTTGGGTATACCCGATGTCGAGTCCGGTGCAGACATGAATGTTGAGCAGATTCTGGCGCTCAATCCACAGGTTGTCCTGATAACCAAAATGGATCAAGGCGGTCAATCCCAAATAGCGGCTCTGGAGAACGCCGGTATCAAGATAGTTATTTGCGATATAAAAAATATCGATGAAACATACACCGCTATTCATATCATTGGAACAATAACTGGCAAAGATGCAGAAGCCAACGCCATGGTCGATGGCATGAAGCAATCATTTGCAGATATCCAGTCAAAGGTGGAGGCCCACAAAGCAACAAAACCCCCTGAGCCGACTCCGGAGAAAATCTATTTCGAGGTCTCACCTCTGCAGTACAACCTTTGGGCCTCTGGGAGCAACACTTTCATGGATGAGATCGCAACCATGTTAGGTCTGGATAATGTCTTTGCCGATGTTAATGGCTGGGCGGAGATTTCCGAGGAGCAGGTGATTGAGCGCAACCCGGACTATATCGTCACCGTAACAATGTTTTATGGTAGCGGAGTGTCACCGGAAGAGGAAATCAGCGGCCGTTCCGGCTGGGGGAATATCGCAGCAGTCAAAAACGGCAAGGTCTTTCGCATCAACAATGATGAGATTGCGCGACCGGGCCCGAGGCTGGTGAACGCTGCGGAAGACCTCATGGGCTATATCTACCCGGATCTGGTTGATTAATGGTCCAAGGGGGAGGCGCAACAACAACAAAAGACCCCGAGCAGAGCATTGGAAGGCCGATCCGACGAAAGTCAGAGAATTTCGGAGTCCTCCCGTATGTCTTCTTCAGTCTGGCCACTGTGGCGGCCATGGTTCTCTGCATCTGCGTCGGTAGTGTGAATATACCGCCTTCAGACATCTGGGAGGTGCTCACCAAGGCCTTAAGTGGCCAAGCACTCCCAGAAGCTAACGCCACTTCGATTATCCTGACCGTCCGTCTGCCGCGGGTTTTATGCGTGGCCTTGGTTGGTGCCGCGCTCTCGCTTTGCGGTGCATCCATGCAGGGGTTGCTGCGCAACCCTTTGGCGGACGGCACAACACTTGGGGTGAATTCTGGGGCAGCCCTGGGTGCGGTGGTAGCTATTGCTTTCGGAATCTCGGTTCCCTTCCTGCCCTTTGCTGGCACCATGATTATGGCCATGATTGGAGCACTACTCACACTGGCCATCATCCTGAGCCTCTCTTCGAGAATGGACTACTCGCTTTCCACGAACACCATCATCTTGATTGGTGTGATATTCACCATGTTTGCCAACTCCATCATCAGTTTCATCATCACTTTCAAGCCGGAAAAACTACACTCCATCACCTTTTGGACGATGGGATCCCTCGCCCAGAGCAGCTATATGAATGTCTTGATTCTGCTGGTCAGCCTACTGGCATTCGGTGGTGTGCTGGTACGATTTGCCCGCGAGCTGAATGCCTTTGCGGTGGGCGAGGACAATGCCAGGCATGTCGGTGTGAATGTTCGAAGGGTCAAGCAGATTGTGATGGTCATGGCCTCTTGCCTGATCGGTGTTTGTGTGTCCATCGGTGGTAGTATCGGTTTTGTCGGCCTCGTGATGCCGCACATGGCGAGGCGGGTTGTCGGTCCCAACCACAAGCGCCTGCTTCCGGCCTCACTGTTTTCCGGTGCAATATTCTTGATGCTTGCCGACCTGGCAGCCCGCACCCTGCTCAGACCCTTGGAGTTGCCACTCGGTGTGGTCACCTCCTTCATCGGATCCTTCGTGTTCATCTACATCTTCTATCGCACAAGGAAGGCCAAATGAGCATTCTCGCGGTGAAAAACCTGAATGTCAGTTATGGCGACCTGACGATTGTCGATGACGTCAGCTTTACGCTTGAGGAAAATCACTGGCTGATGCTTGTCGGGCCGAACGGGGCGGGCAAAAGCACGGTTGTCAACGCCATTTCCCAAGGTGTTCCTTACACCGGGGATGTCATCTATGATGGTCGGGACGTGTGCAGATACAAGCCCAGTGAGCTGGCGAAAAGGGTAGGAGTTCTGGCGCAGAGCCACTCGGTGACATATTCCTTCACTGTTGGCGAAGTAGTCAGGCTGGGGCGGTATTCGCATTCAGCCGGCATCTTGAGATCCCCAAGCGACGATGATGACGAGAGAATACATGCTGCCCTCGAGGTCACCGGAATGCTTGAACTTGAGAATCAATCAGTGCTGACACTTTCTGGCGGCGAATTGCAGAGGGTCTTTCTGGCGCAAATTTTCGCCCAGGATCCGAAGGTGCTGGTGCTCGATGAGCCCACCAATCACCTTGATCTTGTCTACCAAAAG
>JAIRUT010000049.1 GCA_031254255.1 Coriobacteriales bacterium | reverse complement strand
ACAAGACCGATAACTACAGGCCGATGGAGGATGCTCATAGTCCCTTCGTATCGTTGCTCCAGGATCCAGGCCAGTGTTGTTCCTCCGGGGTCTATGTAAGGGGCGGTATTCCTTTGGAGTCCGCAGAATCTGCAGAGGGTCGGACATACGAGACGCGTCAGCGCTATACGCTTTGCCGCTGTGGGTTAAGCCAAAACAAGCCATTTTGCGATGCCAGCCACGTATCCGCAAGATGGATCGACGGACTGACTGAGGAGAGCAAAGACTGACCAATTGTGGGAATATGGAATACCCATAACAACAACCCGTGGCAATACCTGAAAAATGCCTCCCGTAAGTTGAGAGGAGAATGATCAATGGCCTTTTTCTACGATGAAGCATCCCATACATTCAACGAGTATCTTCTGGTTCCCGGATACTCATCATCTGAGTGCACTCCAACCAGTGTTGACCTTTCGGTTCCACTCGTCCGCTACCACATCAGCGATGGCCCTGGGCTGAAGCTGAATATCCCGATGGTCTCAGCCATTATGCAGTCGGTCTCCGACGACCGAATGGCGGTTGCCTTGGCGCGGGAAGGCGGACTTTCCTTCATCTTCGCCTCGCAGTCTATCGAGAGCCAGGTAGAGATGATCGCCCGCACCAAGGACTATAAAGCCGGCTTTGTGCTCAGCGACACAAACCTCTCTCCGGATCTCACGGTTCAAGATGTTATAGACCTCAAAGAGTGCTCAGGGCATTCCACAATGCCAGTTACCGACAACGGCAGCTCACACGGCAAGCTGCTGGGAATCGTGACCAGTCGCGACTATCGTCCCAGCCGTACACCGATGGATGCCAAGGTCAGCGAGATCATGACCCCGCTGGAAAAAATGGTGGTCGGTGAACAAAGTCTCAGCCTAAGCGAAGCCAACGATATAATCTGGGAGAACAAGCTAAACGCCCTGCCGATCGTTGACACCTTGGGAAACCTCCTCTACATGGTTTTTCGCAAAGACTACGACTCGCATAAATTGAATCCGCTGGAAAACCTCGATACCCACAAGCGCTATTTGGTTGGCGGTGGCATCAACACCCACGACTACAAGGAGCGCGTGGAGCCGCTGCTTTCAGCCGGGGCCGACGTGCTCTGCATTGACTCCTCCGAGGGCTTCAGCGAATGGCAGAGCCACACTCTTGAATGGATCAAATCCGAATACGGCGAAGATGTCAGGGTTGGTGCCGGTAACGTCGTCGACCGTGAGGGTTTTCGCTTTCTTGCTGATGCTGGCGCGGATTTCGTGAAGGTTGGAATTGGCGGGGGATCAATCTGCATCACACGTGAGCAGAAGGGCATAGGACGTGGTCAGGCTACCAGCGTCATCGAGGTGGCCAAGGAGCGTAACAAATATTTCGAGGAGACTGGTATCTATATTCCGATCTGCTCGGATGGCGGCATCGTCTACGACCATCACATGACCCTGGCCTTGGCCATGGGTGCGGATTTCATGATGCTCGGGCGCTATTTTGCGCGCTTTGACGAGAGCCCGACCAATAAGGTCAACGTCAATGGCAGTTACATGAAGGAATACTGGGGAGAGGGGAGCTCGCGCGCCCGCAACTGGCAGCGCTATGATGCGGGGGGCACGAGCAGTACTTCCAAGATGGTCTTCGAAGAGGGTGTAGACTCTTATGTTCCCTATGCTGGCTCCTTGAAGGACAACATTGCGACCTCGTTGGCTAAGATCCGTTCGACGATGTGCAACTGTGGAGCTTTGACGATTCCGGAGTTCCAGCAGAAGGCCAAACTGACCTTGGTTTCTGCAACCTCGATTGTCGAGGGCGGCGCCCATGATGTCGTACTAAAAGACCAGACTACAGCCACAACCATGGGCTTCAGGTGATAGGAGTTTTTGAAGATGCAAAGTTTTGACCCTAAGCGAATCGAATCCGAATGGCAGTCACGCTGGGAGGGGCAGCAGGTAAGCCAGCTTGCTGGGGATCAGAAGCGCCCAAGCTACTATACATTGGAGATGTTTCCCTATCCATCCGGGGATATCCACATGGGTCATGTGCGTAACTATACGATCGGTGATGTTTTAAGCCGCTACAAGCGGATGCAGGGATTTGATGTGCTCCACCCGATGGGCTGGGATGCCTTTGGCATGCCCGCGGAAAATGCCGCAATCCAAAGAAACACCTCACCGGCTGAATACACTTTCGGCAATATCGACAAGCAACGTGCTTCCCTGAAGCGCATGGGCTTCGATTACGACTGGAGCCGTTCGGTAATCACAGCCGATGTCGATTACTATCGCTGGGGACAGTGGATCTTCCTGAAACTCTGGGACATGGGCTTGGTGGAGCGCAAGACCTCTCCCGTCAACTGGTGCCCCAGCTGCAAGACTGTGCTGGCCAATGAGCAGGTCATCGATGGGGAATGTTGGCGCTGCCACAGCCAAGTCGGTAAGAAGGAGCTGGAGCAGTGGTACTTCAAGATCACCAACTATGCCCAGGAACTCCTTGATGACCTGGACAAACTGACCGGCTGGCCGGAGCGCGTCAAGCAGATGCAGGCCAATTGGATTGGCCGTTCAACCGGTGCCGAGGTGGACTTCATGCTTCTGGGTACCGATGGCCAGCCAACTGGCAGCGATATAACTGTCTTCACCACACGTCCGGACACCCTCTATGGTTGCAGCTTCTTCCTGCTTGCTCCGGAGCATCCGCTGGTTGAGGAGCTGATTGCCGGGACGGAGTTTTATGCAGGCGTTCAAAAGGTCGTTCAAGAGGCGCAAAGTGCCACCAGCGTTGAGCGCCAGGCTGGCGAACGTGCCAAGCACGGAGCTTTTACCGGGCGCTACGTACGCAATCCGGTGAACGGCGAGGATGTGCAGATCTGGGTTTCTGACTACGTGCTGATGGACTACGGCACGGGTGCCGTGATGGCGGTGCCCTCCGGAGACCAGCGCGACTTTGAGTTTGCCCGGCAGTACGGGCTGCCAATACCGCCGGTGGTGCTGGCCGAGGACGACCCTTTGTTGGAGAAGCTGCGCGGTGTTTCCGAGCGGATTTTTGAGGAGGTGCCTTGGGATGCGGCCTACGACGGGCCGGGTGTGATGGTTCAGTCCGGGGTGCATACCGGCCTGATCGGCGGCAAGGACTCGGCGGGAGCCCAAGCGGTGATCGACAGCCTAGCAGCCGAGGGCAGGGGGCG
>JAIRUT010000118.1 GCA_031254255.1 Coriobacteriales bacterium | reverse complement strand
ACCTCCATGGGTATGATATCCGTTCCATTTTGGATCAGGAAGTCAACTTCCCTGTTTCTATCGGCAAAAAACCGCGGCGCTATATCTAGCTGTAAAGCGAGCTGCTGGAGCACGTAGTTTTCCGTCAGTGGTCCTTTGAACTGGAAGTCCTGATTGAGGAGAATGGCGGCATTGTCTATGCCTGCCATGTGCTTTAGCAGGCCGGTATCGAACAAGAAGAGCTTGAAGTATCCCAACAGGTCATAGGCTTTGAGTGGATGCTCGGGTTTCGACACATTGTAGACCCGATTGAGCATACCTGCTGACACCAGCCATTCGATTGCCTCCTCAAATTCGCGCGCCCGCGCTCCCCTCTCAACCCTCCCGTAAATGAACTTCTCGTTGCTTTTGGCTAACTGGGCGACTATGCTGCGAAAGACCATCAGGATTCTGGCGCTGTTGACCTTTCCGTTGTGTTTGGCAAAATCGTTCTCATATATGGTTATCAGCTCTTTTTGGATCTGCTGCACTCTTTGCGGATCCCGGTACCTTTCCCAAGCTGTGACACACTCTGGTAGGCCGCCGATGATCAGGTAGTAGCTGTACGCCTCCAGCAGCTTTTTGTGAAAGATCTCTTCGATTTGCTGCCCCTTTTCCACCTGTTCGTAATATGAGTACAGCGGTGTGTCTGTCGCCTCGAGGAACTCGTCAAAGGTGAGTGGATATAGTTCAAGCAGGTTGACTTGGCCGACTGGAAATGACTTTGGCTGCGCCAACAGGGTGCCCAGTAGGCTGCCTGCCGCCACAATGTGGTAGTTTCTTGCCCTTTCCTTGAAGTATTTCAACGAGTTCAGGGCAGCTGGACATTCCTGAATTTCGTCAAAAATGATCAATGTTTGCTCGGGATGGATTTTTTGCCCTTTCAGCAAGCCCAACAACTCGATGATCCTGTGCGGGTCTTTGTTGGTGTCAAAGATGGTCGACAGGCCATCTTCCTCGTCAAAGTTGAAGTAGGCGCAATGCTTGAACTCCTTTTTTGCGAACTCCTCCATTAGCCAAGTTTTTCCGACTTGTCTGGCTCCTTTAATTATCAGCGGCTTTCGCTCCGGATCCATTTTCCATGCCAGAAGGTTGCTATAAGCGTTTCTCTTCACGAGGCACCACCTTTAGTTGATCAGGATGTATCACGATATTTGGCACTATCTTAGCAGATTATTTCACATTATTAGATGATTTATGTGACCTATTTTTCACATTATCTTGCGTTTTTAAAAGGTCGTTTTACACATTTTTCATAACTTTGACGCCCGGCAGAACACTGAGCTTGTAGCTGTCAAGCTTCGTAGGCATATTTTTGTAGCCACAGCGATTACTCCGGCTTGCGGCCGGTTTGCTCGAATAGGGTCAGCAGCTTTGCCGAATGCTCCAGGGTGGATGTCAGGCGGTAGGCTTCCTCTAAAGTATTGCCTATGGCGAAGGGGCCGTGGCCGCGGATGATGGCGATCCTTCCGCCCTCGCGCACCAGTTGGGCCATCATCGTTGCCACCTCGTCGGAGGCTACCGTTTCGGTCGGGGAGAACACTGGGACTTCGCTTCCCAGCAAGAGGACACCCTCCGAGTCCATGGGCACCAGCGACTCGGACACCAGTGAGCGAAATGTCGTGTAGAGGCTGTGGGCGTGGATGATGGCCTTGCTGCCAAACTCCTCCCCTTGACCAAGCTTCTCAGCTGCGGCATGATACATCGCCCGATGGACCTTCAGCTCCATGGAGGCATTACTGTCCAGCTCCACAGATTCCGCCCAGTTCACCCTGCTGATGTCGTTGGGCGTCAAATGTCCGAGCATCGCACCCGTCCGGGTGATCCAAATGTTTGGCCCGTTGCAGATGGAGAGGTTGCCGCCATGGCTGGTGACCATCCCACTGCGCTCCAAGTCACGGGCAAAACGCAGGAAGTCCCGGGTGTTGACGCTCTTGATCTTGGCGTCCCGCGCCGCATCCTGCACGGCATTTGAAGCCTGTCCCGCCGCACTCGCCAAACCATTGGCAGCAGCGTTGAAGCCATCCTTCATATCACGCTTGAACTGATCAAAGTTGAAATCGGGCATGCTTTTCCTTCCACCGTTTTCAGATATGCGATAATCGTAGCATAGTCGAAATAGTTGAATTAGAACAGGTTGTCTATGTCTGATATGTCTGATATCTCCACGTCTTCCAATGAATCCCCTGCCCGTCCGCGCTTTCCGCGCCGTGCTGTTGTCACTTGTGGCATGCCTTATGGTAACAAGGGCCTGCATTTTGGGCATATTGGCGGCGTCTTTGTACCTGCCGACATTTTTGCACGCTTTTTGCGTGACCGCATTGGCGAGCAGAATGTGCTGCTGGTCTGCGGCACTGACTGCTACGGCTCCCCTATCAATGAGGGCTTTCGCAAGCTTCAGGAGGTTGCGGAGGAGGAAGACGCCCGACCCACCTGCAATCAAGACGTAGCCCAGCGTATCCCTGCAACAATTGAGGAATACGTCCAACAAAACCACGATGCCCAAGCGGCCAGCCTCAAAGCCTATGACATTTCGTTGGACATCTTCGAGGGCTCAGGGCTTGGAGCCTCCAAGGAGATCCACTCCAGTATGTCTGACTGGGTGATCCGCCGCCTCCACGAAAACGGCTACCTGAAGCGTCTGGATACCGAGCAGTTCTACGACGAAGAAGCCATGACCTTCTTGAATGGCCGCCAAGTGGTTGGCCGCTGTCCGGTTTCCGGCTGCAAGTCTGAGCATGGCTATGCCGACGAGTGCGATCTTGGCCATCAGTACTTTCCCGCCGACCTGATCGCGCCGGTTTCCACGCTTTCCGGCAAGCCGCCAGTGATGCGCAAGGTCGAAAACTGGTATTTCGATCTGCCAGCCTTCAAAGGGCTTATGCAAGATTACGTGAAAAAGTTGCAAGCCGACGGGTCGACGCGTAAGGTGGTCTCCGATACAATAGCGGAATTCCTGACCGACCCGGTAATCTACATCAAGGAGGAGTTCCTGGATGGATACAGAGCTGTGGCCTCCGAGCTGCCGCCGCATTGTTATGCCACCCCGGAGGGCGGGAAGAAGAGCTTCGAGCTGAGCTTTACAGACTATCTGGATCGCGATGTAGCGCGCCAGATGCTCGGACGTGCCGGCGTACAAAGTCGCAGCGGCAAGGCGCTGGTGCCCTTCCGAATCACTGGGAACATCGAGTGGGGCGTCCCCTGTCCGGTGATCGAAGGCTTGGAGAACCTGACGGTCTGGTGCTGGCCAGAGTCGCTCTGGGCGCCGATCAGCTTCACCCAGCGTCGGCTGTTGGCCGACGACGGTGGAATTTCAAGCTCGGGCGGCGAGGTGACCTCCAGTTCCGTTGACGTAGTTGACGGAGTGGATCCCGGCATACATGCTGGCAGTTCCGGCGATCTCGACAGCAACAGCAGCCCCAGTAGCAGCAGCCCCAACAGCCCCAACAACAACACCCAACTCCCACTGGAGACCCTCAACCCCAACCGACTCCCTGATCCCGAGGCCAGCTGGCAGGACTTCTGGTCTGACCCCGAGGCTCAGGTCTACCAGTTCATCGGACAGGACAACATCTACTTCTACGGAATCGCCCAGACGGCGATCTTCGCCGCACTGCCAAGCGACCACCAGCCGAGCTTGGCGCTCATTCCCGGAGATATCCAGCAGACTCAACTGGTGGCCAACTACCACCTGCAATTCCTGAATCGCAAGGCCTCGTCCTCCAGCGAGATCAAACCACCAATGGCTGACGATCTGCTGGACTACTACACCGCCGAAAACGTCCTGCG
>JAIRUT010000068.1 GCA_031254255.1 Coriobacteriales bacterium | reverse complement strand
GGTAACGCCTTCCTGCATTCTATGATCAGAATCATAGTTGGATCATTGGTCGAGGTCGGATCAGGGAGACGCGATCCCGCTTGGATAGGGGAGGTGCTTGAGGCTCGTGACCGGCAGGCTGCTGGACAAACAGCTCCAGCCAAAGGGCTGACCTTCTGGCGTGTCCGTTACTGAGGGCGTTGTTGGGGTGTTTGGCCGTTGGCAGGAACCATGGTTGCTGAAGAGCAGGGTCGAGCTGCTACAATCATACGGCAGGTATTCTGGCTGATGACAGGCTTAAGGCTGTTGAAGGGTCGTGGTTACTGATGGTTGGAAGTGCAGATTTGGAAGCCAACTTGGGGACCGAGGACAAAACGAAAGAAATCGATGGCAGGGTGATCATCCAGGGGAAGCCATTGTCCAAGTTGTTTAAGTTCCTCACTGTGCTATTCACGATCTTTCTGGCCGTCTGGCTGGTCAGCATTACATTCACCATTCTAAAGGCTCCCTTCATGACTGCGTTTTGGGCAGAGCGAACGGTTGATGCGGAGGCCTCTCCCTTATCCAAGGATGAGTTGGTTGATAACGCCCTTGTTGGCCTGGCTTTTGTGGCTGGGGACCGCAATGCCGTCATGCCGGTAGGGGATGATGAGACGATCAGTTATCCTCCCGATGTCGTCTCTCACATGCAGGATGTTCGCACGGTCTTCGAGGGCCTGCGGATATTTACCCTGTTTACCAGCCTGATATTGATATTCCTGTTTGTCCTGTTGGTTTACCGTCGGGCCTACCGCCAACTGGGCACCGCATTGCTGGTTGGTGGGATATCGACATTCATTCTTTGCTTGGTCGTGGCGGCCATTGGTTACCTGAACTTTGATGCCCTGTTTGCTTGGCTGCACAGCCTCTTCTTCGCCGAAGGTAGCTGGACATTCAGCGCCGATTCCCTGCTGATCTGCACCTATCCCCTGCAATTTTGGATAGATATGGGGGCAAGTTGGGCTATCATGCTAGCCACAGCCTGCCTGCTCAGTGTGGTGGCCGGAATCATTCTGCGGATAAAGCGGCGCAAAACAAGTAGCGCCCGCACCCTTTTCTCCGCACCCTTTTCCCCGTAGTAACCACACTTCTCGTCCAAGGACTCATCATCTGGGCCAGCCAGCGCCAGATAGTTGTTGACGCCACTGAAGTTAACACGTCCGAGCAGGCTCTTGAAAGCTGTCCCGTCGTTGCGTATCAACTGCATGTGAAGATTACTATCTGCATTGCACTGATCAACGCAAACCTGCAGTTCATCAAGAACGGCCGCATCAACCACTTGATCTGTATAGCGACGGATCGAATGCCGTGTTTCGATAGCCTGTAAGACGCTCATTGTTCCAGACATAACTCCCTCGTTTCTATGTACTATGCAAGCATTACCGTTTTGTCAGTTCCATTTCGATTTTTTGCCATACCTCATCAGAACCCTTGCGTTGCCCCTGTTCGATGTTTGCTAAGGTGCTAGTGGCAACATCAATAGCAGAAGCCAAGCTCTTCTGTGTATAGCCCTTTGCCTGTCGTTCAGATTTTAGCCAAGCCGCTGTGCGAGGACTAATGTGCGCTCTGTTGTGAGGTGTGGGATTGAATGTGTTAGTTACTGAATCCGAATGTATTCCGCCAACAACAAACCCAATCCTGTTATCCATACCAAATATTGCTTTGTTGTAGAGGAAATCTTGGAGTTCATAGGCATTTTCGAATTCATAGAATCCGGTTAACAAAGCGCTGAATTCCAGCATGTACTGATCAGTGACGAACAGAATACCTGCACCAGCCTCAATCAGTATCTTGTTGGCGGCTAACATAGCGGTGCGCTTGTTTCCATCCCAAAAAAGCTGCTTGCGTGCAGCCCAACAAAACACTTGGAGTGACTTTTGGGTTTGTGATGCATCAGCTTTCAATATGGCTGCTAGCTCTTCTTCCACTTTCTGTGAATCCGGAATGGGTGGAATATAGTTCGTGCCACTGATACCAATTGTGCCACTTCGCAGTTCTCCCCAAGTCAAGGCCTCGCGAAAAGCAACTCTTTCTTGGATTTTGCACAAGTAACTGATGTCCAGTTGGTCATCCAGGGTATCGATCAGAAACCGCCAGGCATCACGCATATTCAGAATGGCTTGGATATCACTGACGGTGACTCCGGGAACATTGATACCCTCAAGGATAGTCAAGGTCTGCGGAAAGGTGACATTACGGTTTTCCATCTGCATGCCACTGTAGATACTGTCTGGCCAACGCTTCTTAGCCAGAAACACATTCTCCTCTCTGGAGAGATGATACTTGTCCTTCATTCTGCGACTCCGTGATCTTGGCTGTTGTAGAGCGACTTGATACATGAAAGTATAACTCACACACTCACTCACACGCAAGTTTACCGTTATGATTTCCAGTTGTCGAGAAGATTTGCAGTATCATGATCCAAAAATTGCAGTAGCTATCTCCAGAGCTTTATTCAGCTCTTCGTTGCTGGCGTTGCCAAGCTTTGTGAAACTGCGGCTCGAAAGGTCCAGGGATCGCATTTGTTCAAGGCAGGCGAAACCTTCTACATCACTTTCTGAACCGATCCTGACATGCAGGGGGTATGAATTGTTTGTTCTTGTAATAGGGGCAACAACTGTGAGGCTTGACCTTTGATTGAAGTCGTCTGCACTTATTACAAGTGCAGGTCTTTTGCCTTGAGGTTCATGACCGACCGTTGGGTCGAAGTTGATACTTATTATGTCTCCTTGGGAAGGTACGATCACCACATTTCCTTTCCAACAGGGCTACCCCAGTCCATTTCTTGTGGCTGATAATCACCCGTATAACCCTCAAAGAGATCAGCGATGGTTTTTTTCTTATGCGGTAAGACTTCTTTGCTTGCAGCTTCTGATCGTTCCGGTTTATTGATCAAGTGATTATGCTCAAAGTCATAAGCATCGAAATAGGCGATTGGGTTTCTTGACTGGTTTCTATCAGCAAATCGACCGATCCATGATTGCTTGCCATCATCTACTGTGGCATTGAAACTGATACGTCGGTCATTCTCTTTGCTGATGCTTTTAATTTTGCCGACTGCAACAATCTTTGATCTTGGGCTGAGAATGATGACATTGTCGCAGCCAATCATCCGTCTCGGATCAGTACGCCAGTTGCTACTGGCCATGTCAATGTAGTCTTTGTTGGAGAGCCCTTCTTGCCATGAGTTCTGGCTGAGTTTTATGGTAACTAGCTCCATGATGCCATCCTTTCAATGCTGTTGCATCCACAATACTATCCTAACTTTTACGAAGTTACAAGATTAAGTTTGTAATAGTATGAAGTTAAGCAGGGGTTCTGCTTGTATTTTGGGCATTTCCACATGGATTGTCACCTCAACTCAACTTTGTTGCTACAAAAGCTTGCCCGCCTCATAGGTTATCATCAAAGGATGGCAATTCTACTCAGCGCTAAGGACATATCCGTGGAGTATCCAGCCAAAAGGGTGCTGGATATGGTCACGCTTGGTATCAATGAGGGGGATCGGATCGGCATTGTTGGACGCAATGGCGACGGCAAATCTACCCTGTTGAATGTGCTGTCTGGTAATTATCCGCCGGACAGTGGCGAGGTTATTCCCAGTGGATCCCCGAGAATTGGGACACTCAGGCAGGCCGATGTGCTGGACGACGGGCAGACGGTGCACTTCTCTGTGGTTGGAGATGCCCCTGAATACACTTGGGCGGCTGACCGTGAGACGCGAGGCGTCATCGAGGCTCTGATCAGCGATATCCCTTGGGAGGCTCAGATCGCCAACCTTTCCGGTGGCCAGCGCCGCCGTGTCGATTTGGCAGGCCTGCTGGTCCAAGACTGGGACATCCTGATGCTGGACGAGCCCACTAATCATCTGGACATTCTGGCCATCACTTGGCTGGCCGAGCATCTGAGGACGCGCTGGCAACGCAAGGCCGGGGCGTTGTTGGTGATCACCCATGACCGTTGGTTTCTGGATGAAGTGGCGCTTTCCATGTGGGAGGTCCACGATTCCACGGTCGAGCCTTTTGAAGGCGGCTTCTCGGCTTACATCCAGCAACGGGTGGAGCGGGAGCGCCAGGCACGGGTGGCTGAGGAGAGGCGCCAGAACATGATTCGCAAGGAGCTGGCTTGGCTTTCCCGTGGTGCCCGCGCACGCTCCACCAAGCCGAAGTTTCATATTAAGGCTGCCTTGGAGCTGATCGAAAACGATCCGCCCTTGCGTAACAGCTTGGAGCTCAAGCGGGCAGCTGTGACGCGTCTCGGCAAGCAGGTGTTGGAGCTCGTGAGCGTCAGCCAGCGCTACGGCAACGACGACGGCAACGGCGACGGCAACGGCGATGGTAACGACGACGGTAACGGCAGCTGCAACCAGACCGTGATCGACAATCTGAACTGGTTGATCGGCCCGGGGGACAGGATCGGCATCCTCGGTGAGAACGGCTCGGGCAAGACCACCCTCCTGAACATCCTCAGCAGCCGCTTGGAACCGACTTCCGGATACTTAAAGACTGGCAAGAGTGTCAAGCTCTCCGTTCTCTCCCAGCGCTTGGAGGAGCTGGAAGGGCTTGCCAAAGACAGGGTTCGCGAGGTGCTGGGCCGTCACAAGACGCGACTGATCATTGACGGCAAGGAGGTTACGACCAGCAAGCTGCTGGAGCGTCTCGGTTTTCAACGGGAACATCTGCAATCCTATGTGGGCGACCTTTCCGGTGGTCAGAAGCGTAGACTGCAGCTGCTGTTGATCCTGGCTGATGAGCCGAACGTCCTGATCCTCGATGAGCCCGGCAATGACATGGATACTGACATGCTGGCAGTCATGGAGGACTTGCTTGACTCCTGGCCGGGTACCCTGCTGATGGTCAGCCACGACCGTTATCTCATGGAGCGGGTCACAGATGACCAGTTTGCCCTCATCGATGGAAAGCTGCGGCATCTGCCGGGGGGCGTGGAGGAATACTTGGAGCTGCTGGACAGCGGCGATTTTGGGCGGGGTGTAACCAGGGATCCAAGCTCCCGTAGCGTGCCGCCTGCCAATGCAGCAACGGCAAATCAGCAAACGCAAAGCATCGGTAATGCTCCTGTCTCTGCCTCCACCGTAGAAAACGCCGCTCCAAAAGTGACGCTCACCAATGCCGAATCCTACAAACTGAAGAAGCAGTTGGCGGCAAGCGAACGCAAGCTCAAATCACTGCAAACCCAGATGGAAAAGCAAAAGATGGAGTTAGGTCAGGCCGATCCCTCAGATTACTTGAAGCTCCTCGAACTCCAATCCAATCTGGATTTAAGCAGCAGCCAGCTCGCAGAACAGGAAGAGCTCTGGCTGGAACTATCCGAGCTACTCTCTCCCTGAGTACTCACAGGTTTATCGTCGTCTGGTGGTATTGACCCTATGGACAGTAAAAATAAAACCAAAAAAACGGGTTTGATCAATATCTTTTTCCTTGGCTTGGTCAGCTTTTTCACTGACATAAGCACGGAAATGGTCTACCCGCTTATTCCGCTTTATCTCGTTTCAGTATTCGGAGCTACTCCGGCTTTGGTTGGCATAATCGAGGGGATCGCAGAAAGTCTTGCGAGCCTGTTAAAAGTTTTCAGTGGTTATGCAACCGATAAGTTCCAAAAGAAAAAAGCCATTGCTTTTTCGGGTTACGCCACAGGTTTGATCTATAAAATTGCCCTGATATTCGCGGCTTCGTGGGTTGGAATTTTGATTGCGCGGGTCATTGACAGGGTGGGCAAGGGAATACGAACTGCTCCGCGTGATGTGCTTGTAAGCGAAAGTGCAGACAAGGAAAACATGGGTAGGGCATTTGGTTTGCATAAAGCGTTGGATATGCTGGGCACAGCAGTCGGTATTATGATTACATTTTTTGTTTTAAGCTCATTGAACGGCAATGGTTTTGATTATAAAAGCCTGTTCGCCTTTTCAATAATTCCCGCTGTTTTGGGCCTGGTGATGTTTGCCTTTGTCAAGCAGAAAAAGAATCCGCCGGAGCGCAAAGAACGAAAAGAGCGAGAGCCATTCTGGAAAAACGTTAAGCAAATAGACGGACAGCTCAAATTATATCTATTCGTCGTTTTCATTTTTACATTAGGTAATTCATCAAACGTCTTCATTCTTCTCAAGGCCAAATCAGCGGGATTTGATGATATAAACGTAATACTACTCTACTTTATTTATAGTATTGTCGC
>JAIRUT010000038.1 GCA_031254255.1 Coriobacteriales bacterium | reverse complement strand
TCAGAAGCCTACCAATCTCAACCTTAATGGAGAAGTGCGCTGATGGATAATCTAAGTAAAAACTTGGATAGCTTCTTAAGCCAAAGCAACAATGTCCATCGAGCAAAATTGGCTAATTTGCGTCAAGCTTGGGAAAGTATTGTCAGTCAGGAAATATTAGACCATACGGATAATCTGATCTTTGATAAACATAATCCCAGAATTGCTGTTGTTTACACAAATGGATCGCACATTGCTGCCGAACTTACGGCGAACAAAGAAATTCACAAAACCTTACTCTCGCAAGCTTTAGGGTTGAAAGACCACGATCAATTGGAGGATCTGAGATTTGCTGTGACCCGTCGTGCCAGTGTGCGCAACGTCTTCAAAAAACGCTCCAAATCCTTCAAACAAAACGAACAAAAAAAGCTACTCGATATCATCCCACTAACTTTTGAAGAAGAGAGTCATGCCTGGGGCAGTGTGGATTCCATCAAAGATAAATGCCTGAAAATAAGCCTTTTTAACGCCATGAAGGCTAATCTAGAGTGGAAAAAGGCAATAGATAGCGCAAACAAGCCTAAGAAGCGCTCAGAACGCGACAAATGGATATAAAATACACTGTGATTAAGACTGAAACAAAGAGTTCTGCTATAATTATCAGGCTTATACGAAACCGAAGCGTGGTTTATTGAAAATGTGCTTACCCGTCAGGAAAGGTTAAAGAGTGGCAGACGCAAAACCTATTGAAATGCATGAAAGCGCCACTGCAAACACCAAGGGAAACGAAGAGTACGGAGCAAAAGACATTCAAGTCCTCAAAGGGCTGGATCCGGTGCGCAAACGTCCGGGAATGTATATCGGCTCCACTGGTGTTCGCGGTCTTCATCATCTGATTTATGAGGTTGTGGACAATTCTATCGATGAGTCTATGGCCGGCTTCGCCGATCGCATCGAAGTGACGATCCACAAGGACAATTCCGTCACAGTGGCTGACAACGGCCGCGGTATTCCGATTGAAAAGCATCCGGATATGAAGATGCCAACACTTGAGGTAGTCTTGACGGTTTTACACGCTGGTGCCAAATTCGACGGAGATGCCTACAAGGTGTCCGGAGGTCTCCACGGCGTTGGCGTCAGCGTGGTCAACGCGCTTTCAGAGCGGATGATAGCCGAAGTTGCCAACGACGGTTACGTCTGGAGTATCGAATTTGCCCGTGGTAAGACAACCAAAAAGCTCACCCAGGGTGACAAAACCAAAAAAACCGGCACGCGCATCACCTTTTGGGCCGATCCCGAGATCTTTGAGGTCTTAGAATACGATCACGAGACTATTGCTTCCCGACTGCGGGAAATGGCCTTCCTGAACAAGAACATCAAGATCATCTTCAATGACGAGCGGGTTCCTTCCAGCGACGAGAATGCCCCGGAGGGCGCGACCTTTTCGGAGACATTCCAATACACGGGGGGAATCATCGATTTTGTGAAGTACGTCAACGAGGGCAAGGATGTCATTCCCGGTCTTTCTCGGCCGATCCATTTCTCGGCTACCCAAGAAGGGGTTGGCGAAATTGAGTTTGCCATGCAATGGAACACCACGCATTATGAGACCACACTGGCCTTTGCCAACAACATTCACACCACCGAGGGTGGGACCCATCTAGAGGGCTTTCGCAACGGCCTGACCAGTGCGATCAACAAATATGCAAACAGCCACAACATGCTTAAAGAAAAAGAAGACAACATGGTGGGTGAGGATGTTCGCAGTGGTTTGGCCTGCATTATTTCCGTCAAGCTGCGCGAGCCGCAGTTTGAGGGCCAGACCAAGACAAAGCTCGGAAACACCGAGATCCGTTCGCTTTCCCAGTCTGCTGTGATGCAAGGTATTACTGAGTTCTTTGAAGAGCACCCGAATCCGGCCAAGGCGATTGTCAACAAGGCGCTGGAGGAAAAGCGCGTTCGCGAGGCAGTGAACAACTACAAGAAGAATGTCCGCAAGCAAAAGGAGACATCTCTGCCCGGCAAGTTGGCGGACTGCTCGCTCAAGGATCCGGAGCTTACGGAGATCTACATCGTCGAGGGTGACTCGGCCGGTGGCTCCGCCAAGCAGGCCCGGGAGCGCAGTTTCCAGGCGATCTTGCCCCTGCGCGGCAAGATCCTGAACATCGAGCGCGCCAATTTGCATCGCTCACTTTCCTCTGAGGTCATCAACACCCTGATCACCGCATTGGGCACGGGGATAGGGGAGGACTTCGACATCGATAAAGCTCGCTATCACAAGGCTATCATCATGACTGATGCCGATGTCGACGGCGCCCACATCCGCACGCTGCTGCTGACTTTTTTCTTCCGCTTCATGCCGCAACTGATCGAGCATGGCTACATTTACATCGCCCAGCCGCCGCTCTATCGCCTCAGCGTGGGGCGCAAACACACCTATATATACAAGGAAGAGCAACTCAAGAAGGCCACTACCGAACTGGCAGAGGACACCAAATACACGATCCAGCGCTACAAGGGCCTGGGTGAGATGGATCCTGAGCAGCTCTGGGAAACCACGATGGAGCCGACCAATCGCACGCTGTTGCAGGTTAGCATGGACGACGGCTCTCTGGCCGACAGGGTGATCAGCGACCTGATGGGCGACGCCGTGGAACCGCGACGGGAATTTATCCAACGTCACGCCAAAGACGTCCGTTTCTTAGATATTTAATCAACACAACTCTTTAGGAGAAAGCGTGGCAGATAACATCACACAGGGACTGGATTTATCCGGTAGCAAAATAGAGTCCGCGGAAATATCTCGGGAGATGCGCTCCAGCTTCTTGGAGTATTCGATGAGCGTGATTGTTGCGCGCGCGCTTCCGGACATCCGCGACGGACTGAAACCTGTGCATCGGCGCATACTTTTTGCGATGAATGAAAGTGGCATTACGCCGAATAAACCGCACAAAAAATCCGCTTGGACCGTCGGTGAAGTCATCGGTAAATATCACCCCCATGGTGATACGGCGGTCTATGACACGATGGTCCGCATGGCTCAGGACTTCTCCATGCGGGTGCCATTGATCGATGGGCACGGCAACTTCGGTTCTGTTGACGGCGACAGCGCGGCGGCCATGCGCTACACGGAGTCCCGTCTTCAGCGCATAGCCATGGAGCTATTGCGGGACTTGGACAAGGAGACCGTCGACTACCAACCGAACTACGACGAGTCACTCCAAGAGCCTGTAGTCCTACCAGCACGCTATCCGAATCTTCTGGTTAATGGCTCCCAAGGCATCGCGGTAGGGATGGCCACAAATATTCCCCCGCATAACCTTGGGGAGGTCATTGATGCCACTTGCATGCTACTGGACAACCAAGAGGCTTCGATCGAGGATCTGATGACGGTGCTGCCCGGCCCGGATTTTCCGACAGGAGCGATGATCATGGGCAAACAGGGTATTCACGACGCCTACATGACCGGTCGCGGCTCACTGACGCTGCGCGCCAAGGCCCGTTTGGAAAAGACCACCAGCGGGCGGGACCGGATCATCTTCTACGAGATCCCCTACATGGTCAACAAGGCCAAGCTGGAGGAAAAGCTCGACGAACTGCGCCGCGACAAGAAGATCCCGGACATCTCCCTCGTCCGTGACGAGAGCGACCGCAAAGGCATGCGCCTGATGGTCGAGCTCAAGCAGGGCTCCATTCCCCAAGTGGTCCTGAACCAGATCTATAAGCACACCCAGGCTCAGAACAATTTCGGAGTTATCATGTTGTCGCTGGTAGATGGCGTGCCGCGGACCTTGAACCTGAAGGAGATGCTCAGTTTCTACATCGCCCACCAGGAAGAAGTGATCGTCCGGCGCACGCGCCACGACCTGAATAAGGCCGAGGAGCGAGCCCATATCCTTGAGGGACTGGTGATAGCCCTCGATAACATCGACGAGGTCATCAAGATCATTCGCGGTTCCAAGACCGATGCCGAGGCCAAGGCTACCCTGATGAGCCGATTTGTCCTGTCCGAGACCCAAACCGAAGCCATTCTTGAGATGCGCTTGCGTCGTTTGACAGGCTTAGAGCGCGAGAAGCTGGAGCTGGAGCTCAGCCAACTTTTGGAGCGCATCGCTTGGTACAAGCAGGTTCTGGGCGACAATCTGCTGGTCCGGAAGATCATCAAAGAGGAGCTTCAGGAGATCCGGGGCAAATATGCCAACCCCCGGCGCACCGAGCTGGCGGCTGATGCCAAGGACTTGGAGGTCGAGGACCTGATTGCCGAGGAGGACATGGTGGTGACAATCACCACCACCGGTTACGTCAAGCGTTTGCCCGTGGCCACCTACCGTCAGCAAAAGCGCGGCGGCAAGGGCCTCCAAGGCGTGAACCTCAAAGACAACGACATCGTTGAGCATCTCTTCATCGCCTCCACCCATGATTACATGCTCTTCTTCTCCACCAAGGGTCGGGTCTACAGGCTGAAGGTGCATGAGCTGCCCGTCGGCAGCCGCCATGCCCGCGGTACGGCAGTCGTCAACCTCCTGCCCTTCGAGGAAGGGGAGAAGATCGCCGCCGTGATTTCCACCAAGGAGTTCCCGGATGACGAGTTTCTGCTTTTTGCCACGGAGAAGGGCATGATCAAGAAGACGGCGATGAGTGCCTATTCCAACTCCCGTTCCACCGGTCTGATCGCCATCAAGCTGCGCGACGATGATGCGCTGATCGCCGTGCGCCGGGTTACTATTGGCCAGAAGGTGATGATGGTCTCCAGCGGCGGCAAGGCGATCCGCTTCGATGAGAGCCAGGCGCGTCCCATGGGTCGCGACACCACCGGTGTGATCGGCATGAACCCGGGTTCCGGACAGCACGTGCTGGGCATGGAGATCGCTCCCTTCGGATCCGAGCTTTTTGTGATCACAGAAAACGGTTACGGCAAGCGCACGCCTGTCGAGGACTATACCGAACACAACCGCGGCGGCCAGGGAATGGCCACCATTTCCATGACTGAGAAAAAGGGTCGGTTGGCTGGCATGAAGATCGTCCATCCCGGGCATGAACTGATGATCGTTTCCGAGGAGGGCGTTGTCCTGCGCGTGCGCTCCCAGGATGTCTCCCAGCAGGGGAGGGCGACGCAAGGCGTTAAGGTCATGAATGTCGGCGCTAATGATCGGGTCTGCGCGGTGGCCCGTGTTGCCGCGACCAAAAAGAAGGCTCCAGTAGGTGCGGCCGGCGTGGCCGGAGCTGGCTTCAGTGCCGCAGCAGAAGGTGGCGCCGATGCGGGTAATTATGACGGCAGTGACACGGTTGCGGACGATCTGGATCTGGATGATGACCTTGAGTTTGACGATGGGGAAGACGAGGACGGCGCTGCGATTGACTCCGGTGCCGGCACGGTGGCTGATAGTGCAGCTGGCACCTCGACTGAAGGTGAGTTGCCCAAGCTCTTTGATGACACGGAAGCCGATGGCAACTGATGAGCAACCTGGCATTGCCCAAGGCGATTCTCTTTGATCTGGATGGCACCCTTATCGATACACGAGAGTTGATACTGGATAGTTTTTATGCAGCATGTGATGAGGTGGTCGGTTACCGTCTGCCAGCCGAAAGCATACTCAGGCTGGTCGGGATTCCACTGGTCGAACAGATGGCGGAACTTTTCCCAGGGCACGAGCAGGCAATGGTCGAGGCCTACCGCAGGAACAACGCACTGCGCCACGACGATCTTGTGGCCGGTTTCCCCGGCACGCAGGCGGCCTTGGATGAGCTGGCTGGTCGCGGCTTGCCGATGGCCGTGGTCACCTCTAAACTGCATAAGTTTGCCATGAAAGGCTTGGAATTTTTCGACCTACAAGTTTATTTTCAGTTCGTGATCGGCTCTGATGACTCCACCATGCACAAGCCGAACCCGGAGCCTTTATTGATTGCAGCCGATCGGCTTGGCTTGGAGCCGGAGGAGTGCTTCTACATAGGCGACAGTCCCTATGATATGCGTGCTGCCGTTGCTGCGGATATGAAGGCAATAGGTGTGGAGTGGGGGATGTTTAGCCCGAAAAGCCTTTTGGAGGCGGGCGCAAACGTCTTGGCTCCAAGCTATTCCGAGTTGACCGGGGTGTTGGATTCCGTGCGCTGAATCCTTTTGTGTGCCGATTCTCGTTTGGGCTTCTCACTCCTCCAGAGAACCGAAGTCCTCCGGTTTGACGGAGTCCAGAAACTCCCGGAATTCCTTCATATCGTCCTTGTTGTTCGCGTTCAAGGTGGCCAAGAAGGGGAGCGCCGCCGCATCCAAGACCTCTTCACTGACGAACAGTGGGGCGCTGGTGCGCACCGCCAAAGCAATTGAGTCTGACGGCCGGGCATCAAGGCGCAGGGTCTCTCCACCTTGGTTTAAAACTACAGTTGCATAGAAGGTCGAACCCTCGACACGATCAATCAATATGCGGTCGATATCAGCATGGAGTGCGTGGATGGCATTGGTCAGAAGGTCATGGGTCATCGGTCGCACCACAGCCTGTTTTTCCAAGACAGAGCCAATCGCGGTGGCCTCACTTGGGCCGATCCAGATTGGCAAGGCGCGGTCATCCTGCCGCGCGGAACCAGTGGGCCGCAAAACAATAACAGAAGGTGATGGCGGTATTCCCACCACAAGGGTTTCAATGCTGACCGGAATCAATCAAACTCCTCCATCAGACCGCAACGAGCTCAGGTGCTCTTTGCGTGCAAAATGCATAAAATGCATAACATGCACCAAGCGCACGAAGTGCGGATACATTTCCATTTTAAATGATTTCCCCCACTATTGCAGCGACACTTCTTCAGGTAGGCTCTGGCTATTTTAACTTTGTTTTTGGCTCTGAAAACTTGACGAAATATACACAAGTCTGTTATATTCTGTCGCAGTTATCAGAACTAACGATATGTCATTGCATGAGGGCTGCATTGGCATATACAGGTTAGGGGGCAGAAGCAGGAGGCCAACTTGGGAGGCATCATCAAGGTCATGCCAGCCGACTTCGATCAAGCCGCAGGTGATATCGCCAGGGTCAGTCAAGTGCTGGATGGCTGCAAATCTGACATGGAAAATACATATGCAACATTTGCCGGAAACACCCAGGGCAAGATGGCCGAGAAGTTTTCTGGGTACTATACACAGCTTGCCAAGTCCTTCACGGGGCTTACTGACAGGCTGGACCATTTGATCAGTGATATCACGGGCGCCAAACAGGCGTTTTTGAGCCTTGACCAAAAGACGGCCAAAGTCATCGGGGATTTGGCCAGCCCGCCACGTTAAGCTATGTGTGCTGGGCGCTGGGTGGCTGGGCACTGGGTGGCTGGGTGCTAAACGATGGGCATGTTCCGATAATGACAGTGGGTCTGGGGCTGATCAGAAAGGAACCGCAAGATGGGTTGTCGCTGCAGTGACATAGCAAGATGTGAGAGCGCCTACCGCACACTCACATCCTCGGTCAAGGCCTCAATTGATGACGTTAAAACCTATAATTCCAAGGTCTCACCGGCACTTGCCCAGGCTGCTACTGACTTTGCAGACTCCCTCTACCAGGGAAGTGTGGCTGGTGTGGCATTGGACATGGAGCTTGTGAACCAAGCACTGGACGAACAGGCGCATGGTCTGCTTGGCGAGTACAACTCAGCACAAGATAGCATTTCGAGCAAACTCTCAGCACTGCGCCAGGAGGACAAGGCCTACCACACTGAGCTTGCCCGCCAGCGCGAAGCGCAACGCCAACAGCAACAGCAACAGCAGCAAAGGCAGAGCCTCTAGTAAGGCCATAACCACTGAGGGGGAGGATGAACCAATCATGGCAAAAGACATCGACATCAACCTTGACGCACTGAGATGTGACGTCATTACCACCTGCGAGGACAAGCTTTCCGGAATCGACGAGGCGATGGTATCTGCCTGCAATTCCATAGCGATGCTCACCATGTCTGGATGGGAGGGGGCG
>JAIRUT010000160.1 GCA_031254255.1 Coriobacteriales bacterium | reverse complement strand
TGACAACCGCATCGGACAGTTGGTCGTTCTTGTTGGCAACCCCTATGAAACGACTATCGGGCTCATCCAAAAAGCCCCTGCAAACAATGCCCGGATACTTGGCTGACAGATAGGCCCCCACTGCAGCATCGGCAGCAACATAGGTGACACTTCCGGAGTTAACTGCATCAAAAGCCTCTTCCACAGTAGAGAAGGTCTGGACATGGGACTGACCGAAGCGATTGTTTACATCCCAAGCGGAAAGCGACTCGTTTTGAGCGGCAATCTTTTGCCCATCAAGACTATTGGGATCGAAAGGGTCGGGCAAATCGCCGGTATCCACGCAAAAAATAGCTGTACCGTTTTGCATATAGGGGCCAATATTGGTCAAACTGGAGGCTCCCGCGCTGTCAGTATTCAGACCCATTATCAGGTCGACTTCCTGAGTGCTGAGCATCTCAACTGGATCCTTGCCATCAATGCTGGCAAACTCCACTTTCAAGCCTAATTGTTCACCCAAAGCATTCGCCAGATCAACATCAATGCCGAAATAGCTCCCGGAATAACCAGCAAAGGGAACATTGGTGGCAGAGGTGTCCACGCCCACGCGCAACAAACCCTCATTTTTGATGGCGGGTGTGGTGACGACTGGGTCTTTAAGGGTCAGTTCACCTTTTTTGTCCAGCATGCAGCCAGTAAGCGGAACCATCAGTCCGAGAAGCACAACGGCAATCAAACTGCTGATAACTAATCGCATATAACGGGTTGATTTTTTCATAGTCACTGAATCCTCGAATCCTTCTATCCTGACCCCTTCTATCCTGAACATTGGGCATCTCAGGAGCATATCTTTACTGACTACACCATTTGTATTTTGTTCAGATCCCTCCAGCTGACCTGGTCTTCGACCCCACACTCGCATACCGGAGCTGTCGCTTGATACCATCTCACTGGAAGCTCTCTCGTCTGTGGGACAAATCCCTTCAGACGGTACGACTTACCCCTAAACCGCGCCGTGCTCACTGTCGACCGGTGCCGAAAGCTTACGTGGATCCTTTTGGCCGCGGCTACCATGGACTAAGGGTGATGCTGATGTCAGTATGATCACAGCAGCGCCCCGCAACCACAGACCTGGAGGGAACAAGGCAAAATTTTATCAGATTGACAGAAAGAATGGTTACCAGGTTCGAGCCAAACAGAGGACTCGAACTGCCTTTATCCCGCCCGCCAGCAGGCAATCGGCTGCCGCCTCCAAGGTTGCACCGGTGGTAAAGACATCATCAATGAGGATGATATTCTTATCCCCCAGATCTGCATCGGTCAAAACCGCACCATTCGGGGAGAAAAGCGACCGAACATTTTCGAAACGCTGGGCCCGCGTCAAAACACGTTGGTCGGTCCCAGGATTCTTGAGCAGTAAAGGATAGGCCGGAAGATGGGCAGACTCACCCAGGCAACTCGCTATCGTCTCCATGTGGTCAAAACCGCGCTCCTGGAAAGCCTGCTGGTCAGCCGGTATCCAAGTCAGGGCATCTGCCCAGAGACGCCATTCCAAAGGCAGTATCTGCTGGAGCATTTCGGCCAGCAAGGGCGCCAGGCGTCGTTCATTGGCATTCTTGTAGACCAGAATCATACGACGGACGGCATCGTTGAGCTCAAAGGCCGCACGGGCCATAGAGAAGCTATACTGCTTCTTTCCCTCTCTTTCCTGGCATTCAGTGCAAAGTGATCTGCCAAAAGGCGCTCCGCAGAGTTGACAACTGCGCATCTGGTCAATATCGGGAAGTGCAGACCAGCAGTCCGCGCAAAGAAGCTCACCCGGTTTTTCGCAAATTGCACAGCGGGTTGGGTAGAGCAGTTCCAGGAGGGTCTTACCGGCCTCGCGACCGAAGGCCTTGATTCTACTGGGGCCAGAGCTTGAGTTAGAGTTGAGACCTATGTATCGGTTTGAAGTTGGGCCTGAACTTGGACGCATCTCAGAGATCTGCAGGTTTGTGCACACCAGTCTCAGTAATGATGGCTGTTACCAGATCCGCAGGCGTAACATCAAAGGCTGGATTGTAGATGGGCAAATTCAGGGGCGTGGTCTGGAACCAGGCATCGAATGCATAGCCTCCATCCCTACGGTAAACGTTCATTTTATGCTTCCCCTTGAATCTTAGCAGCTTCTCCCCGGATTCAGTGAGTAGGTCAAATGCCTTGCTGACGGTATCGTCAGTTGGGACTATCGTTCCAGTAACCGTGAAACCGGCAAGTTCCCGTCCGTCGCGCTGTTCAATAGGAACCTGTGACCCATCGCTGGCCGTCTTGTCAATCGTCGAATTTGGAGCGCAAACGTAAAAGGGTATATTAAAGCGTTTAGCGGCAATAGCCATTGAGAGGGTGCCGATTTTGTTCACCACATCGCCGTTGGCACAAATTCGATCAGCGCCGACAAATATGGCATTCACCCATCCGGACTGCATCACGGAGGCGGCCATGGAATCGGTAATCAGGGCGCAGGGGACACCAGCGGCCATCAGTTCCCAAGACATCAGACGCGCACCTTGATTTAAGGGACGGGTCTCCCCGACCCAGACATGCTCAAGCTTGTTTTGGTCGAAAGCAGTGTAGATCACTGCACCGACAGTTCCGTAATAGGCGGTGGCCAGAGAACCGGCATTGCAGTGGGTCATGATGCGCGCGCCGGGATTGACCAGCTCAGCACCATGGGCACCTATGGAGCGATTGCAGGCCTCGTCTTCCATGGCGATCTTTTGCGCCAAGGCGACGATGGACAGCTTCAGGGCAGGCAGTGGTGCACCGGACTCAGCCAGCAGATGAGCATAGTCACGCACGCGCCGTGCTCCCCAGGATAGATTGATGGCAGTCGGCCTGGCTTGGCCGATACGCTCGGCAACTGCATCAATGCCAGCCAGCCATGGTCCGACCTCGGTGTCCAGGGACTCGTTTTCGCTCCAGAGGGCAACGGCCATCGCCGCCACCACTCCGAGCGCCGGAGCTCCACGCACAGCCATGGACTTGATGGCCAGCTCGATGCCATTCAGCTGCTGAAAACAGAGCACCTCCCCCACCAATGGCAGGCGGGTCTGATCTAAGATGAAGATTCCGGGCTTACCGTTCTCCTCATTGTTTCCCCACCAGATGCTCCGGGGAACCTTTTCCATATCAGCGGGCATTTAACACACCATCCTTCTTACCAAGACAGACACCGACCGAATGCTCAGTAGATGTCCTCAAAGTGTTCCTTGGTCCCAAGAGGCCAAGTAACGCTCTTGTTCTACTGTAAGTGTATCAATGTTGATCTTCAAGCTGGCCAGTTTGAGGCGGGCGATTCCGTCATCGATCTCATCTGGCACGGGATAGACACCGGCGGCCAGTTCGGCGGCATTGGTTTTCATGTACTCCGCAGCCAAAGCCTGGTTGGCAAAACTCATGTCCATAACCTCGGCCGGATGGCCCTCGGCGGCGGCCAAGTTGACCAGTCGGCCCTCGGCAATGAGGATTATACGGCGGCCATCAGCCATTGTGTATTCGACGACCAAGGGCTTTAGCTCGACCTTGCTCACAGCATTCTCTTCCAGCCAGGGGATGTTGATCTCCGAGTTGAAGTGGCCGGAGTTACAGATGATCGCGGAGTCCTTCATCTGGGCAAAGGCTGCCTCATCTATGACGTTGACATTGCCGGTTACCGTAACCCAGATATCGGCAAGAGCTGCGGCCTCTACGGCCGGCATGACCCGATAGCCGTCCATATGGGCCTCCAGAGCCTTGAGGGCGTCGATCTCGCAGACGATCACCTGCATGCCCATGCCGGCGGCTCGCATGGCCAAACCGCGTCCACACCAGCCGTAGCCGCTGATCACGATGGTTCTACCGGCCAGCAGGCGGTTGGTGGCGCGAACGATGCCGTCCAAAGTTGACTGACCTGTACCGTAACGATTGTCAAAGAAGTGCTTGGTACGGGCATCATTGACGGCGATGATCGGATAGCGCAAGGCCCCGTCGGCGGCCATCGAGGTCAGGCGGACAACACCTGTCGTGGTCTCTTCTGTGCCACCAATGATGCCTTCCAGAAACTCCGGTCGGTCGGCGTGCAGGCGGCTGACCACATCGGCCCCGTCATCCATGGTCAGATGCGGACGATGATCGATGACCGCATCGATGTGCTTGTAATAGGTCTCGGTATCCTCGCCGTTTATCGCAAAGACGCGGATCCCATAAAGTGAGACGAGGGCGGCTGTAACG
>JAIRUT010000041.1 GCA_031254255.1 Coriobacteriales bacterium | reverse complement strand
ATTGACCATGCCGGCGCCTCGCCATGGGCCCCAGTCAAAAGCAACTGCCTTCAACTCTGGGTAACGCTGTTTTAAAAGCCGCGCGGTGCTGTCAAAGACGCTGTTTCCAGCTGCATAATCGCATTGTCCAACATTGCCAAAGGCAGATGCCATGCTGCTGAACAGCACCAGTAGTTTCAGGTCGGGAAGCAACTCCTCGATCACAGTTGCCAGCGGCAGCACCTTGGTGTCGTAAACACGCATGAATGAATCCGGATCCTTGTCACGGAAGAGCTTGTCCTCCAGGATTCCGGCAGCATGGATAACAGCATCGATCCTGCCGTAGTTGGCTTTGATGTCGGTCAACAGGGTGCGAAAATCATCGTGGTTGGTTACATCGACGCTCTGATATTCAGCCTTAGCTCCAGTTTTCTCGATGTTCGACACAGCTTCAGCAATCTGATTGGTCTTGAATATAGCCTTAGCCCTGGCCTCAATTTCCCGTGGTTGCTTCATGTTTTCCTCAGTAATCAGATACTGGCGGATCTCATCAATGCTTTTTAGCGCTGCATATTGCTGGCATTCGGGATCAGCAACTGAACGGCCAACAAGTATGTATCTACATGGGTTGTCTTTGGCCAGATATGCGATAAGATGCGGCGAGATGCCCTGAGCACCGCCCAGCACGACAACTACTGAATCCTGATCTAATGCAGAGATTGCCGCATTGCTGTCTGCTGTCGTTGAACCGCCATTCGCTTCCAGGGGATTGGCCTTTGGAAGCAGGAAGAAGCGCTCATTATCACGATAAAACAGCTCCGGTATAGGCTTCAGGTCAGTTAGCTCACCTAAGACAATGTCTGCCAGGACTTTTGGGTTCCGGGTATCGAAAGCTGTCTCGAACTGCAGAGAACAGAAGCGCTTGCTCGGGTACTCATATGCTAAGGTCTTCAGCAGTCCCCTGAAGCCAATTGGCAGTCCCTGGGCCTGTAATGCTTCTTGCAGGTCATCAGAAGCCAGCAGCAAGCCTGAGCTGTCGTCGAACACTAGCGTCCACTGCAATTTGTCCATATCCGCGGCTTTGAGCAGGCTGAACAGATCCATGATCGCATAGTGGCGCATGCTGGCGGCAGAATTGATCATAATCAGGCCATCGCAGTCGTGCAGGTCTTTCAGGGTGGATGAAGTATCGGTGGCTATCCAGTTTCCCGGAACATCGATGATTCGAGCAGCCGCCCCAGCCTCTGTCAGGCGTTTGACCACAGCATCAGCCAGGCCACCACCATCATTGGTGACCGCAAATGTCTTGCCAATAACCAGGCCCTGATCCTGATCAGTCAGCGGAAAGGCTGTCTCGACGTAAGTCAGACGGGTCAGATCTTCTACGATAGCTTGCTGGTTGGCGGTTGCGCCTGTGGCATCTGTCGCATTGGCAGCGCCAGCAACATCCGGGGCTTTTGATTTTACTGCTGCAACTTCCGTCTCGCTGGTTTCCAGCGAGCTATCTGAGGCGTTGTGCGCAAAGTCATCGTCATTCAATTCAACAGCAATACTGGCGCTGATTAATTCGGCACCAGCACCTGAGCTTACAGCACCGCTCTCATTACGACCAAGTTCTTCTACCCAAGCTGTCAGATCCCGGAATTTGCGGACAGCAATGATCTTCTCAAAGTGGGCCTCCATGGCACCATCATTCTCAGGCATTTTGACACGGCTGCGCAAGCCGCCGATGATTTCCATCTTCTTGATAGAGTCGATGCTTAGATCAGCTTCCAGGTCGGTGTCTAAGGTCAGCATTTCGACAGGATAGCCTGTCTTTTCACTGACAATCTCAAAGATCATCTCGGAGATTTGATCCGTTGTCATTGATGGGATATCCAACAGCCCACTGTCGCTGTCATCTTCATCCAGCGGCTTGACATCCGGGACTTCTACCTCAGCTGTCGGTTCCGTAGTTTTACTTGTGGTTTCAGCGCCGAATTGCAGTGTCTGGCTGCGTGGTGTGATCTCAGCTGTCCCAAGATATCCGAGGATGACATCCCGATGATCGTTGATCATCATGTTCATGTTTGCCAGATAGGAAAGTACGACTTCTTCGCCGGATCCATTAAGATGGCCCTGCGTCATTCCTTGGCTGGCAGTGCTGCGCAGCCATTCAGAAAGGTTCCGGAGTCCCTCTGCACGAACGTCGAGCTCCTTTGTCCCTTGGCTCCCTTGGCTATCGGGTCGGCAACTCCGGCCGTCGATATTCCAAATCAGGCCATTTTTCTTGCTGTTCTCTGGTACGTCGACGTCCAAGAGAACAGCGTCTCGGCCTCGAAACAGTTTGTCGATATTAATTGTTCTGCCGGTTGCCACATATTTTGCCAGTCCCTGGAGCAGGAAGGTCAGGCCGTTGACACCGGTGCGTTCTGTTTGGATAGCAGAGATTTCCTGCCCTTTGAGGATCTCAGAAACCAAAGTTGTCAAAGCCCGTCCTGGCCCGGCCTCAATAAAGACAGTCACCCCGTCTTTATGCATATTCTCGACCTCGTCCGTGAAATGCACCGGACTAACCAGGTGGTTGGCCAGGCGTTTCCTGATCCCATCTGTGCTCGTGGGGTAAGCCTTGGAATCGATATTAGACATTGCAGGCAACTCTGGTTTGTGCAGTCTGTATTCTTTCAAGGCATTGGCAAAGCCGACATCCGCGCCTTTTAACAAGGGACTGTGGAAGGCGCAGGCCACGTTGAGCTCATTGCAGGCAACCTTGGCTGACTTTGCCTTCTTCAGGAAGGCATCCATACCGATATCAGTAGCAGCCACCACTGTTTGTCGGGGGGCATTGTAGTTGACAGCCCAGACATCGCCCATTCCTTCCAACAAACCTGCAAGAGTCTCTTGGTCTGTCAGGACCGCAGCCATCCGGCCCTTGTCACCACCGGCAGCTGCCAAAATGGATTCTGCCCGGGCGCAACTCAGGGAGACCAAGTCTTCAGCAGCAATGGCGCCGGCAAAACAGAGGGCTGGAAGCTCTCCGTAACTGTGCCCTGCCACCACATCGGGCTGGACACCGAAGTCTCTCAGCAGTTCCGCGATCGCAAGGTCAACAATACCCAGCAATGGTTGGGCGTTACGGGTATCAGTGATCAGGCCAAGCTGGGCTTTCTTCTCGTCTTCAGTAAAGACTGAGTGGGGGAAGAGCATCTGTTCGTAGACTGATGTTACGTGTACTGTGTCGCTTGTGTCGCTTGTCTTTTCAGCCTCGCTATCCAAGATGCTACGCATACGTGGAAAGACATTGAAAAGATCGGCCGCCATGTTCACCCGCTGGCTTCCCTGGCCGGGGAAGAGAAAAGCCACCTTGCCAGGAACCGGTTTTAAGATCTGGATGAAGCCATCCTCATCGTTAGCCTGGTCGTTGCGCACCTTGTTGATACGCATCAGGAGCTCATCGTGCGTAGCGGCGACAATAGCATATTGGATAGGCTTACTGGCGGATGCGACAGATTCAGTCGATGCGGTTTCGGCTGTGCCAAAGCTGTCGAATGCATTGGCGCTAGCAGGCTCGTTCCCGTTACTGCACTTGACGGCCAGGCTGTAGGCTATATCCACCAGGCGCAGGCTATTGTTTAGCTCAAGCATCTTATGCACTTTGTCCATCAGGACTTCCGCCTCGGCGGGTGTGTCTCCAGGGAAGAGGAAGAGCTCAGCAGGCCAGGATTTCAGGGTTACTTCTGGTCTTTTGGCCTCATAGTTTTGGATTACGGCATGGAAGTTTGTGCCGCCAAAGCCAAATCCGCTGACGCCGGCAATGCGCCTGCCACCCGGCCAATAGCCGGACTTTTCTGTGCGGAAAGCAAAGGGGCTGCTTTCTGTATAGACTTTGTTTGGTTTCTGCAGGTTTTTGGTTGGTGGCAGGATTCCATGGCGAACGCAGTGCACAGCCTTGATCAAACTGGCGATTCCGGCAGCACATTTTGTGTGTCCGATCTGGGATTTCAGCGAACTCAGCACAACGTTGCCTGGCCGCACGCCATCCTCCCAGTAGACCTGGCTCAGCGCCTGCAGTTCGATCCGGTCGCCTACGACTGTTCCTGTGCCATGCGGTTCGACCAGACCGACCTCCGAGGGACTGATGCCGGAATTTCGATAGGCTCGCTGAAGTGCCAGAATCTGACCGTCTTTGCTAGGAGCGGTCAATGCCATGCTCTTTCCATCACTGCTACCGCCAATACCCTTGATGACAGCGTAGATGTTGTTTCCATCCCGCTTCGCATCCTTAAGCCGTTTGAGGATTACGGCGCCGATACCTTCGGCTATCACAATTCCGTCTGCATTGGCATCAAAGGTTGCGCAGCGACCATTTTTGGACAAGGCATGGGTGCTTCCGAAGTCTTGGAAATCATTGATGCTGTTATGCAAGTCCGCACCGCCCAGGACAACCATCCCAGCCTTTCTGGTCTGTAGCTCAGAGACGGCAATGTCCAGCGCCGCCAAAGAGGAGGCACAGGCTGCGTCGACTGTGTAATTGTTGCCTCTGGTATTCAATCTATTGGATATTCTCCCGGCGATAACATTGCTCAGGAAACCTGCAAAGGAGTCCTCGGTCATGCGCGGAAGGTTCTCATCGACTTCTTTCGGCATTTCTTTGAAGGCTCCCATCAGAGAGCTCCGGAAATTATAGGCAGCAGTCAGCTCACCGGCACCCTGGGCTCCGAAGATGACCGCAGTCTCCTCCAGGTCTGGGTCCGTCAGATCGGTTAACCCGGCATCTTCCAAGGCTCGTTTGGCCACCAGCAGGCTCAACAGCTGAACCCCCTCGATAGATGTCATAGACTGCGGTGTGATCCCGAACTCCATGACATCAAAGTCAGTTTCATCGATAAATCCTCCCCATTTACAGAGCACATGGTCTGTGTCAGGGGTCTTCGGATCATAAAAGACATCGGTTGACCAGTGATTTTCAGGAACTTCAGTGATGCAATCTGTCCCGAACAAGATGTTGCGCCAGAACTCGTCGACATTGGCCGCCTTTGGAAAGATGCCAGCCATGCCAATGACGGCTATATCCGTCTGGAAATCAGCCGGGCTTGGACTGTTGGCGGCGACATTTGCGGTGTCGGGTGCATGACTATCCGATTTCCCGGTTCGCGCAGAGGCTTCGGTGGCGGTGCGGATGCGTCCAGGTATGGTAATTTTGCTCAGAAGTTTGGAACTGTCCTTAGTAAGGTTCTCATGAAGATCCTTAATGGAGGTCACCTTGTCCATGAGCTCAGTGACTGCTCCGGTCATGAACAAGCCTTTCTCGATCTGCTCAGCCTCAGTCAGCGAGACAAGCTGATCATCTACTCGTTCCAGCCCCTTAGAGGCGACCCGCAGGCGGCCTAAATTGAGGTCCTCTAGTTTTTGGATGACCTCCCCTGAGGATAAGCCTTCCTTTTGCAACCGTGCTTTCTCCTCAAAGAAAAGATCCGTAAATTGAGAGGGAATACAACGCGTATCCTGGCCGCCACCAGACTGGAGAATTACGGTCTGGTCTTTCTCGATTAGCTGTTTTTGGTAGTTTTCGGTTATTGCCTTGCTTTGGATAGCCTCTTTCGTATAAAGGTAAGCAGTTCCACACTGCAGCCCGACTTGGATGCCTCGAGCCGTCAGTGGTGCGGCCAGGACGCGGATGAATAGTGACGAGATAGCATCATGGATGCCGCCGGCAAAGAAGACGCTCATCTCGAGGGGGTTTTCCATGTTTAAAATCTTATTAACTTGCTTCTCCCACAAGACGGTGGAGTATAGAGGCCCGTCGTGGCCGCCGCTTTCCCGCCCCTCGAATATGTAGGAGGTAGAAGTCTGGCCCGCTTTCAGGAACATATCCAGGACTCCAGGGGTCGGGGCATGCATGAGCACACCAATTCCAGCCCGCTCAAAAGCCTTCCCCTGCTCGGGTCGACCGCCCGCGATAAGCACAAATGTTGGTTTGGCCGCTATGATCAGCTGCGTCTGTTCTTCGAGGATATCCGGGTAGATAAATCCGAGAATACCGACGCCCCAAGGTTTGCCTTCCATGGCCGCAGCTGTCTCGGACAGAATGTCTGAGGCTGGCTTCCCGGTCATCATGCTTAGCGCCAGGAAGGGCAATGCCCCAGCGTCAGAGACACTACGCAGGAATGCCGGTTCATCGCTGATCCGAGCCATCGGCCCTTGGGTGATTGGGTATTTGGTACCGAGGTACCTGGCCGTTTTATTCTCCGATGCAAAAGCATCCGCAATACGGGCCTGTTTAATGTGACTGGCAAAGGCCTGTTTCAGGGCGCGCACCAAAGATTTAATGTTTTTGTAATCCTCTACGAGGTCAGTGGCGAGAATGATGTCTTGCCCCAAGGGCAGTATTTTGCTATCAGCCTTGCCAAGATGCTGATATAGCGTTTTCAAATCTGTGATTTCACTGCCGGTATTCAGCTCCAAAGGCACATAGTAATGAAAGCCTTGACAATCACGGATCTCGTTTCCAGAGAGTTTGCTGAGAATGGCCTTATGCTTGTCATTCAAACTGCATTCCGGAAACAGCGCCAACTGGGAGTCCAAAATGACACCGGCTGCACCAAGGGCGATATAGGCGGCAGCAGTGTGCACGCCAATGCCACCCTGTATCAAGACTGCCGCACCAGCGTCCTGGCAAGCTGCGATAACCTTCTGAAAAAGGATAAACACAGAATCTTCACCACAAAGTCCGGCACTTTCCGCACCTTTTAAGATCAGTGTTTTTGCTCCTGATTTCAAAGCTGCTTCGGCATCTGTAGCCGTGGTCACCTGCCAGATAATTTCGACATTTGTTGTGTTGATGGTTTTAATCGTCTTTGTTTCTGGAGACTTTTTATTTATTGATGTTGCCGAGCTGGCTTGGGCAGTTGCTTTGCCCTTGCTTGCAATCGTTGCCCTCGTCGTTGTTTTGGCTGATTCTGTTGTCGGCGTGCCCCA
>JAIRUT010000028.1 GCA_031254255.1 Coriobacteriales bacterium | reverse complement strand
CAGCCTGGTTTGGGAGGATGGGACGCGATACCCCTGACTGGATGCAGCGTTGGCCAGGAACTGCTAACAAGAAAGGACGTTGTGGAGTTGGCGGTGGGAGGTAGGGTCTGACCAGTTACAACTAAGGGGGCCGTAACCAGTTTCCCCTGCTGTGCGTGGGAATCAGGGTGTTCGCATGGTACAATTTGAAGATGCATAATCAGGGTGTTTGATCGGAGGCGGGCGTAGGATGAAGGAGGTATTGAGGTGAGCGATGGCAGAGGATAAGACTTTAAACGCTTTGGATGCTATTGAAAATGGTGCTAAGTTGAAGAAAACTGTTTCTGAAAAATCGCCAGCAGTCAAGCCAGCTCCCACAAAAACAGCTTCCGAAAAATCGACTTCCGAAAAAACAGCTTCAAAAAAGACCCTTACAACCAAAGATGCGCCTGCAAAAGCAACGGCGACTAATACGATTTCGGCCAAGGAGGCAAAGTTGGCACCAACCAAGACAGCCACCAAGACGGCTCCCAGCAAGGAAGCCACAGCTAAGCAGCCGTCAAAGAAGATCTTATTTGATTCCAACGAGGACCGCTTCACAGTGGCCAATCAGGCAGCTGAGGATCCGGATGTCTTGCACCAGCTTGTCGAAAACCTCTCCACTGATGCCCGGCGGATGCGTCAGTTCAGTGCCGGGGCTTTGGCTGTGCTTGCAGATCTGCATCCGGATATGCTGCTTCCCTATTGTGAACAGCTGATTGATGCCCTGCATCGGCCGGAAGCCCAAACACGTTGGGAGATCCTTGAGGCTCTGATCTCTATCATTCCCTTGAATCCAGATGTTTCATTTAAAGCCGTGGCTGGCGCTGAAGCTTCGCTTTATGATGAGGACAGCGGTACTGCACGTCTTAGTGCAGTGCGTTTTTTGGCGACCTATGGTGCGATTGATGACAAGCATTCCGAGGAAGTCTGGCCACTGTTGGACGAGGCCATTCAATGCTATCACGGAGATCCGGAGTTCCAGGAGATGCTGGTGGCGATAATCGGATTTGCCTCTGGACAGCTCAGCCAGGACGTCCGCAAAGCTCTGCTGGAAAGAGTTCGTTTCGATGCCGAAACCGGCAAGGGTTTACTCCAGCGTCGTACCGAGCAGATTGTCGAGCTTTGTTCAGCCAGCGGAACCGGAAAAAGCAAATAACAAATCAAAAGTGAAGATAGAGAAAGCGGACCGTTCAATGACAGATCGTATCAGTATGCAAATGCCATTGGTTGAGATGGATGGCGATGAGATGACTCGTGTTATTTGGTCTTGGGTCAAGGAGATACTTCTCATTCCCTACGTGGATTTGCAAACCGAATATTTTGATCTTAGTCTGACGGAGCGCGAACGCACCAACGATGCCATAACGATTGAGGCTGCTGAAGCCACCAAGCGTTTGGGTGTGGCCGTCAAGTGCGCAACGATCACTCCCAATCAAGAGCGCCTCGAGGAGTATAACTTGAGTCGGCTCTACCCTTCCCCGAATGCCACAATCCGAGCCATATTGGACGGCACGGTCTTCAGGGCACCGATCCAGGCGGTCGGAATCGTACCCTACCTGCCGCATTGGGTGCAGCCGATAACCATCGCCCGTCATGCTTATGGTGACGTCTACAAGGCCGTGGAGTTGTCCTGCGCAGACCAGTGGGCGGGCGCTCGGGTCGAGCTACTTGCAACCAACTCGACAGGCCAGACGGAGAGCCTGTTGGTTTACGACTTTGGCAAAACTGGCGCTAAGCAGCAATCTGGCGACCCAAAAACCAGCGGTCAGCCAAGCAGCCAGGCGACCGGAATCATCCAAGCCATGCACAATACGGATGCCTCAATCAGTTCCTTTGCCCGCTCTTGCTTCACCTATGCCTTGAGTACTGGACAGGATCTCTGGTTTTCCACCAAGGACACGATATCCAAGATCTATGATCGACATTTTCGAGAGGTTTTCGAGGAGATCTACGAGCAGGATTTCCGAGATGCCTTCAGTGCTGCCAACATCAGTTATTCCTACACGCTTGTCGATGATGCAGTGGCTCGTGTGATCCGTTCTAATGGCGGTTTTATCTGGGCCTGTAAAAACTACGATGGTGATGTGATGAGCGATATGATCGCCACGGCTTTCGGATCATTAGCCATGATGAGCTCAGTGTTGGTGTCACCAGATGGTTGCTTTGAGTACGAGGCCGCCCACGGAACGGTTCAGCGCCACTACTACAAATACCAAGCGGGGGAGGAGACCTCGACCAACCCGGTAGCCACGATCTTTGCCTGGAGCGGTGCGCTGCGCAAGCGCGGCGAGCTTGATGGCCTGCCCGAGCTGGAAACCTTCGCCGATAACCTCGAAAAGGCCACCTTGGAGGTAATAGCCACCGGTATCATGACGGGAGACCTCTATGACCTCTCGCAGTTGGAGGGCAAGCAAAAGGTGAACACCAGGGCTTTTCTTGAGGCAATCGCTGTAAAACTTGACCAAGCCAAGGGCTAATGATTTAAAATATCGAATATTGCCAATGAAATATGAAAGCAAAATACAATATATTTAGTTAAGTAATGTGGATACAAGCAAACTCAATGAGCGTTTCTGATATACAGTTTTTAGCACTTCCCGATTGCGACAAATCTAAGGAGAGACAAGTGGACTACGACATAGCAGACATCAATCTGGCCGAAGAAGGCCGAAAGCGCATAGAGTGGGCTGATCGGGACATGCCGGTGCTGGCCAACATACGCGAGCGCTTCGCCAAGGAAAAACCACTTCAAGATCTAAGGATCTCGGCCTGCCTGCATGTCACCACGGAGACAGACAACCTGATGCGGACACGTGCC
>JAIRUT010000021.1 GCA_031254255.1 Coriobacteriales bacterium | reverse complement strand
TGCCCCTTGAGATATTGGTAGAGGGCCTCGAATCTGGGATCTTTTTTGTTTCGAACCTCAAGGAAGTCTTGCTTTTGCTTGGATACTTCATGGTCGTAAAGAAAGTTGGCGAACTTCGGGTAGCAGAGCACGCCCACACCAACCAGCAGAATGGCGCTGGCAATGAGCAATCGGATCACCAGGGATCTTCTTGGGCGGGGCTTCTTGACAGAAATTGCCTCAGCCATTTGTGCCACCTTCTCTGCTTGCCCTGTTCTTCTTGGCTTTGCGCCACCTGTACATGGTTACAAGAAAGACTGCCACCAACACGGCCTCTGTGGTGATCACGGCAGCTACCAGCACCAAGTTGTCAGCATGGGAGCCGGCGACAGCTTGGATGGACTCGTGGGCCTCAGGACTGTAGGGAACGCTCACCCCGCGCACCAACAGCCGATGGTCGTTGATGCCATAGGGTGTGCAGGTCAAAAGCGTGCAGTAGTCCTTGCCTGACATACGCTGCAGGTCATCAGTCTCATTGGGTTTAACCACCTTGATCTGGTCAACTTGGTAGGCCAGCGTCTGACCGAGGACATTTATGTAGAACATGTCACCCTCGGCCATCTCGGTGAGGTCGGTGAGGAGACGGGCATTGGGCAGACCGGAATGGCCGCTGAGGACAGAGTGACGCGACGAGCCGCCAATGGGCAGGGTCGAACCTTCAAGGTGACCGACTCCGCGATCCAGCACGTCACCGCTGGTTCCGTGGTAAATGGGCAGATCGACGCTGATCTTCGGGATCTCCAATGAGCCCATCACGTTGTCGCCGCCGATGTTCAAGACTTGCCGGTAGTCCTCTGGCATAGCCATACCAGAACTTTCCAAAAAGGGATCATGCACCGGCGTGCCGGTCAGGTTCTCGTTGTATGTCTCGGCCGCCTGCCAAGCCGCATCGATCTGCGTCTGGTCGAGCTGGCTGACCTGCTCTTCGTGTTTTTGGATGGCCTTAGAGCCGTTTTTTTGGGCCAGGTAGTTGCTGACGAAGGGATACAAGAGAACCCCAGCTCCCAGAAGCAGTATGCAGACTATGACGATGGCTTTCTTCATGCTGCCGCTTCAATCCCCTGAAGCTGGGAAGCCGCCGTATAGCCAGCGGCCCTTCTTGCTTGGACTTGCATTTCAAGGCAATTTATTCGACTCACCTGAATGTTTGATCTCTCCTATTATTCTCGTATGAGTATTATATTTTTTTGAGTATAATACGTTTACGTTCAACAGGGTCTCATCCCGTCAGCGAAAGACTGCCACGGATGAAGACCGCTGGGCTCGGACAAAACGCCTTATCAAACAGAGGAGGTCTTGTGAAAAAGAAGAGAGTCAGCTTATTTGCCCGTTTTTTTATGGTAGCACTGTTGGCATTCATGCTGGTACTGGGCATGATCGCTTGCACGCAAACGGAACCGAAGGGAAAACCGGCCGTTGAGCTCCAGATTTTTGCCGCGAACTCGCTGGAGAAGGCCTTGCCAGAGGTTCAGTCCCTTTACACCTCAGCCCACCCCGACGTCACCTTTGCGGACACGCAGTTCAAGGGATCCGGTGACCTTGTCAGTCAAATCCAAGGTGGAGCAGCTGCTGACCTGCTCATCACCGCTTCAAGTGGCTCGATGGATACTGCCGAAAATGGTGGCTATATAGATGCCGCAACGCGCGTCGACATGTTTGGAAACGACCTTGTTGTGGCGCGGGGTTCTGGAAGCGACACTACGATCAACTCACTCGCCGATATCACAGGCGGCAACATCAAACGCATTGCCATTGGAGATGCCGATTCGGTGCCCGCAGGCCAATATGCCAATCAGGCATTGAATTCCGCTGGACTTTATTCGGATAACTCGGGCAAGAGCGGCGAATATGACGCTTCAATAGCCTCCAAGCTCGCCATTGGCTCAAGCGTCGGAAATGTTGCCAAGTATATCGAGTCTGGGGATTGCCAGATTGGTTTTGTCTATTCCAGCGATATCTTCCGCTTCACAGGTATTGAGGTTGCCTACGTTGTCCCTTCCAACATGCATAAGCCGATTGTCTATCCAGGAACCGTTTTGTCATCTTCGGGCAATGCTGGCAGCGCGGCTGACTTCCTTGATTTTTGCCTGACCGATCCTGAGGCACAGAAAATATGGTCAAAGTATGGGTTTGAGGTACTATAGCGTAAGCAATAAGTCTGTCGGCCCTATTGTTGGATGGCGGATGTCGGATGGCGGATGGCGAGGGCATGTAAGGCTGATCGCTGCGCTTACCGTTTGCGCTTACCTTTTGCGCTTGCGCTTGCTGGAAACTTGATCTGATTGGTTGTTATTGAAAAGGTTTGTCCACCATAAGAAAATTCGTGCGGCAGGGGTGCTCGCTTTTTGCGTGGGCACCCTGTTGATTTGTCTGCTGTCAGCAACAGGGCTGGCATATGCGGATTCTCCTTCGTCGAACAACAGCATGAACGACTCGAGCTCTGCTGGGAGTGCTGTCGAAGCCTCAAGTGACGGTAGCCAAGCCCGATCCGATGATGCTACTTTTGCTCTGACGGATTTTCTCCGACTGAACAAAGGTACAAGCAAGGCTTACAACAACCTTTCCTATGGATATCGCTTCTCCATGGCAGGCGATTCTGCCTTTGCTGTAGTAATCACAAAAACGGCTGTCATTGTCTACCTTCCCGCTGAAACCGTGCGCAACTTGTCCATAAAGGTGGACGACCCCGCCGCGCAAAGGACGTTCTTGAAGCTGGTGGGTGCCTTGGACAGAAAAATGTCAAGCGGAGGCATTCTTCTTGCCAATCAAACGACGCCCCTTTTGTTCACCGCAGAAAAGGAAGTCACGCACGACGGATATACCTATAGTTTTGCTGTGGAGATCGCGCCCGACCAGTATTATGTCTGCATAACCAGCGCTTCTGATGCGGAAAATGATAGTGATGGCGCCCTCTATGTCAATACCGGCTTGTTGGTGCCTGCCTCGGATGTCGTGATCGATCGCCCTCCAGAAGGCTTTGATGCAGTCTGGAAGTTTTTCGGTGGCATCGACTACCGACCATTCTGGGTCTCGATGCGCACCTCACTGGTCGCCATGCTCTTTGTCTTTATCCTTGGATTGGCTG
>JAIRUT010000047.1 GCA_031254255.1 Coriobacteriales bacterium | reverse complement strand
GCTCCGCACCAGTCAGGGAGATCAACGACTCCATCCGGCTGGGATTCTCCGGATCATCGAACTGCATGACTGCAGGCGGACGAACGAGAGCACAGCCATAATAACAGGCGACCTTCAAGCCACGGAGATTGTGGGTGATCTTGTCGGCAATAGCCTCCATAGGCTGACCGCTGCTCATCAGTTCAAGGAAGGAGTAGACCTCAGCCGTTGCCGCATAGGGCATCTGGATCAGATCCTCAACATGCTGCCGTTGCTTCTCGCCCAAACGAACATAGTACTGGGCACTCTTCAGGCTGGCAAAACAACCGGCACAGGGAGTTGCCACATCAAGGTTGGCAAGTTCCGGTGTTTTCTCAGCCAATGCCAGTGAACGGGCGGGCAGAGCTAAGGCCAAATCGTTATCCGTGACGAGGGCCGCTGAAGTGCCGCAACAACACCAATCCGGAATCTCTATAAGCTCCATACCAGTCTTTTTAGCAATATAATCACTGGAAAGTGTAAAGGCTATACCTGTGGCGGAAGCTGAACAACCAGGGAAGTAGGCGTAGCGCATGCCTTTGCTCTCAGTCTGCTCCATGATCAACTCCTCCCCTTATTAAGTACGCGATCAACCAAATCACGAACTGCCTGTTTGTCCTTTACGCTATGGATCTTCGGACCAATCATGCCCATAGAAAGCATCTTTGGAACATTGTTGACATCTTGGAAGAGATGACCGGAGGCAAGGTTATATTTTGCCGCCAGGATCGCTTCGTTCGATTTGCCAAAACTACGGATATTACTTACAAATGCATCGTCGAACTTGTCATCATTCGGTTCCGGACGCAGCTTCATGCGTTTAGCAGCATGCCGCGTAGCCATCATGATGCCAGCGATATCCACCCCTTGAGGACAGCGAGCTGAGCAGACCATGCAATTCAAGCAAACCCACGGGCCCTTAGCATTGATTACCTTGTCAGTCAGCCCTAATTGAAGCATACGAATAACTTGGCGAGGCACCAGATCCATGGCATGCGCCATTTGGCAACCCGCAGTGCATTTGCCGCATTGGTAGCAATCATCCAAGTTGACATGAGCCTCCTTGGCGATAGCTTCAGCTGCGACGGTGTCAGCAGAGCTGACTTCGGAGAGATTGACTATCTGCAACTTTTCCTCCTTACTTCCTAATCACATCAGGCATCCAAAAAATCAATACAATCAGTACTGTACGTCAGTATATTTTACTTACGTTGGCTCAATTTCAGTGATAAAGAAATATGGGCTTTTCGCTGCTTAGTATGAGAAGAGTAGTGCATAAGGTAAGAAGTGCATCAGGTAGGCACTGTGGTCAGGTCAAGGTCACTGCAACTTAAGTAGATCATAACCTTGAAGTAATCAAGATTGCGAAAGCCACGTGCCCTTTTCTTTATGTTTTGGACAATGGAGCTGACGTCTTCCAGTGTGGCCGTGTTTTTCACAATGGAATTTTCAGGAAGACTGTGCTTCTATGCGCTGTAAGACCCGGGTACTATAATTTTCGATATCCTCCTTATTAGAGATCAGAAGATCTTGGATGATACTCCTAATTAAAGCACTCCTGGACCATGGCTTTGTCCCACGAGCCCGCAGTATTGCACAGTAGATGTCCAATTCCCTCGCCATTTCAGGTGGCAACGTAAATGTTATAGGTATAAACTTGCTATCCTCCACAGATAATCTCCAATACTTCTAGAATCGCTGATAATTGTCTTGTACTTCTAGAATCGCCAGTACTTGTCTTCCCCCAAGCTCTCGAAATACATATCAAGAGCATCCCTCATGATCTCACTTGAATTTGACGCACCCCTACCCAAAATCTTGTTAAAGGCAGCTAACTGCAATAGATCTTCATATTGATTACGTCGAATCGTAAAGCTCCGCGCAAAAAGTTCCATCGCCGGATCTTTCGAACCACTTGACTTTTTCGAATCTTGCATTTCTTGATCTGCACTCTTTGCTTGTTTAGCCTGTATTTTAGCACCTTTTGTTTCTGAAATAGTTTTCATGGTTAAAATCCTCTTGACTTTTCTAAGGTTACGTATTATAACATAATATTAATTTACTATCTGTGCTGTTTAGCAAGTATATCACAGTCCAGATAGTAATTGTTCAACGGTGGGAACCGAACAAAATAAACAGAAGAATAGGAGTTTCATGAGGCGGAACATCACGTCTGTTGCTCTGTTAAGCATCGTATTGCTTGTCATGCCGACGCCAATATTTGCTGAACAGACGACCATTACCAAGGAGATGAGCTTTTTAGAGGGAACGGCCTGCCCAACCTTTGCTGCAGAGATTGTGGAGGATGGCAGGACCTACGCGCTCGATGAAGTCAGTGCACCAATTCTGGATAGGGCCTATCAGCCTACCAGCAAGACTTTTACCAAATGGAATGAATTGGCCATCTATCCGGAGGAATTGGATAGCCTGGACAGTCAACTCCCGACTAGCCAGGCGATCGAGGACGGGCAATACATTGGAGAAATCCCCCGAACAGACTATCAGATTGAGCCCTTCTACCAGTCCTTTACTGGACAGGTGGACAGGACTATTACCGTCGAACGGCTTTCTTCCAACGATGTAAGCCAAATTCCATTGACTCAGGAATTTGAAGTTCGCTCAGATCAGGGGCCAAATGCCACCCAAACCAAAACCTTGAAGCTCTTAGACGTTCGATTCGTACCGAACCGATCGTCAGACAATGAGCGACCGGCCACATGGAATGCGACATGTGTCTATCGCGGGGAGGAGTCTTGGCTGGATATTCACCATTACAAAGTAACTGCCGTCTACTCCGGCTCCATCAATTCTAATGTAGATAGATTCAGGGTTACAGCAAACTATTCGGAAGTCGCACCAGCACCTGTAATTCCTGAGACGGATTCTGGCCCAGCCCAAACCCTGACATCCAATCCGCAAGCGCCAATCGAACCCGCTGCTGTGCAAGGAATCAATCTGCCGCTGCTGATTGCCGTGGGAGCCAGCGTTTTTGTCATCTTGGTTGGAGCAGTCCTGGCTTGGTTGTTCGCATTTCGCCATAACATCCAACTGCTGGAAAGTATCGGTGGCCGGGAGCGATGCATCTGTCGCAAGCGAATCCAAGTTGTCAATGGCAAGGCCCATTTTGCCTTGCCGGAAGACCTTCAGATCTACTCCAAGCAATACTCCCTGATCCTAAAGCCCAGCTTGGTGGACAAGAATGGGGTTCTGTCCGTCTCTTACAGGGATCGAGTCATCTTGGAGACAGCATTCTCCAGATTGATCGATCTGAATCAAAAAACCGATGTTGTCCGCGATGTATCGGCGTATGCCTCCATATTGGCAGGAAAAGGGGTGATCTGATGTCGGATCACTCAAGTTTTCCCACAAAAACGTTTCACCCTGACAGGAGAAACCAGGAAGGTAAATCCAGCGTAATAAAATCCACCACGAGAATGCTTCGAAGAGGAAGATCGAAAAGTCGGACACTTAAATTTTTGCTCTCGGTTACCACGATAATGCTGGCCAGCATGTTGCTAGCAACTCCCCTGAGGGCAGAAACTGAAAGCTCATCTCCCTTTGAAAAGGGTTGGGAGCTGGGAGATCCACGAATTGAGATCTTTGACATCCCTGATGTATCTGATGCGGAATCCGGAGAGCTGCCACCAGATTCTGGAACTGGACCAGGTGATGAGGCTGGGCCGCTGCCAGGCATTGGAGCGCAGCCGTTTCCTGGGATGGGCATCACTCCCCTGGCGATGCCCATCGGACAGCTCCCGAGCTCTATTGAAGTATCTGTCCAGATGCCGGCAAATCCAGATTGGGACTATGCGACGGAAACCGACGGATGCTATCCGAACGCCCGCCTGACCATCAGGTCAGGATATTCTGGAAACGACTATGTTTACGGCTACGATCCCAATAATGCAGCCTTTGCCAACAATTCCGCCATCCACTGCATTGATCCGGGGATGAATGCCCCAGCCGCCGGTGGAGCTGGAATCCTCACCTTGAATTTAAAGAGAAATGTTACTTGGAACGGGCAAATCTGGGCTGAATACTACGGAGCCGGCCTGATGCCGCCCTATCAAAACTATTATGGCGACTACTCGACGCAGAGAATGGGAGTCTTTCTGCGCATCCCGATTCTCCAAGAAGGTTACATTATTGTCACCAAATCCAGCAACAATCCGGATGTCAGCAACGGCAATGCCAACTACTCTATGGCTGGCATCAAATACGATGTCTACAATTCTGCAAATCTGAGTAACAAAGTATCGAGCATTGCTATTAATTCAGGCGGATCTGGACAGTGTGGCCCATTGCCTTATGGTACCTACTGGGTGCAGGAGGCACCGAAGACCAGCTGGGATGAGCCGGCCAGAAGTAGCGGCTATCTGAGAAGTACGGAGAAGATGGCAGTCACCATCGACTCTGCAACCTCTGTGAACTTCCTTGGAAATCAGGTTGCATACCTGAACACACAGGATGACCTTTTGGCTGCTCAAGTTGGTGCCCTGATCAAAAAGACCGATGCCCAGACCGGACAGGCGGTCGGAGCAGATGGAGGGTCAGTAGCTGGCGCGGAGTTCACCGTTCGTTATTGGAAAGGGTATTACAACACGGTGGATGCTGCTCTGGCAGCCGGCGCTCCAACGCGCACTTGGGTGTTGAAGACTGATAGCAACGGCAAAACCAATCTGGACAATGAACACAAAGTGTCTGGCAATTCCTTCTACTTGAATAATGGCAAGCCGAGCATCCCTCTTGGAACCATCGTGATTCAGGAGACGAAGGCTCCGGCCGGCTACCTTTTGCCCTCGCCGAACACCGCCTACCTGCAACAGGTCAAACTGAATGCGAACCTGACTGGAGTCACGGTGCCTAATGAGATCAGTATCCCAGAGGTTCCACGCGGCCTGACGGTCAAAAAGGTCGATGCCCAGACCGGTGAGGCTCTGGCAGGAGCCAAATTCACGCTCTACAGGGAATCCAAGAAGGGTGCAGGTGACTGGAAACAGGTCTACCAGAGCAAAACCGCCAATCAGTCCGGCACAGTTGAATGGTCGCCAATCGAGCCTGGAAGCTATAAAGTGGTGGAAGTGCGGCCACCGGAACACTACATGCTGCCCAGTGAATCTGGCCTGAGCGACGAACAGTTCTTTGAAGTGACCCAAACAGGAACTGAGCCGATCAGTTTTGTCTCGTTTTCTGACTACAAGAAACCCAATATTGAAGTCCTGAAGACAGACATGGAGGCAAAGCCACTGGCGGACACCGAGTTCACTGTCTACTCGTTTCCTGTCGCTTTGACTGATGGCAAGATTGTCACGAATCTGGCTTCGATCCCAGAAGACGACCCGGCTTGGAAAGAAGTCGGGAAGCTGACGACCGACGATGATGGCAAACTGGTCTTTCCCGATCTGGTTTTCGGGTACTACAAGATATGTGAGACCAGGCCCAATATAGAGTACGCCTCCTCGAAGGAGTTCGGCGGACAGCCACACCTCGTGGCCTTGGACAAGAATTGCACTGGCGAGGTGCAGGTATTTGAGAACGAGAAGATCGACATCAAGGTGGCCATCTACAAAAAGACGATTGCGCTCACCTCCAGCGCCCTTGATGGGACAGTGGAGGATGCGGCCAACAATGTCGGCGTGGAGGAGTATCAGTACACCTTTGGTGCGCGGAACTGCTCCAATGTCTATCTCGACGAGTTCTGCGTCGAAGACGACCTTGAACCCTTGGCAGATCTGGGTTACCGGATAGTCTCGCTCTGGACGGGAACCAGCCCATTGGATCTTGATTTCGACAACTCTCTGACGCTGCTCTATCGCACCAATAAGAGCACGGGACAAGATGTCCCAGACTTCCAAACCAACCCCTTAAACGCCAATCCGGAAAACCCGAATAATCCGGATCGAAGGATGTATCTCTCCAACACTTCTGGATGGAGTGTTTGGAAAGAAGGGATCTCGACCACAGAGTCTGAGTTCCTCGATATTTCGACTCTGGAGCTCGATGAGGATGAGTACATCACCGGCATCAAAGTGGTCTATGGTGGTGTCAAGGCGGACTTCTTTACTGGAGTCGGTTACATGAATACGCTGGATGCAGGCCTTGATCAAAGTTTTGAGCCGAACTCAGTGCGCAGTGGCGACCAAAGACCTTTGCCTGGCGACGGCGCAGTGCTTGATTGGATGTATTCAGTGGTGGCGACCCAGGGCCTGCGACCATTGGCTGCTGATGGAGCTGAGACGGTTATCACAAACAGCATCGCCGCTGTTGGTGTCCGCAATGATGGTGTCTTGAGGAGCGATGATCAAGACGAGGTCAGGACCAGGGTGATTGAACCATTCACCTTTGCAACCAGAGCGAACACCATTGTTTCCTTCGGTGGCGATTCGTCGAGCGAAACCCCATCGGGTGTTGACTCTGGCCAGACAACGCCGAGGACAGGTGAGCAGATCATACTGTATGCCACGATAGCAGCCAGTTTGGTGATAGGGGCCACGTTGTTGATCTTGGCTTACAGGCGCTCCAAGCGCCAAGCTGCAAAGCGAAGGAAACACTGATTGAGCACACGGGAGCGCATGGCTGTTCAATCCAATATTGAATGGAATGCGGAAAAGATGGGTGTCGCGCGAGGCACCCATCTTCTCTGCCCTGTTGGTGAAGGTCAGGGGTTCAATCCCCTGGGGGTGCCACTAAAAGAAAATGGGCACCTTGTTGGTACCCACTTGAATTCTGTTGGTGGAGCCTAGGGGGATCGCCGATCGTGCACCCCTGCGGGGCACACGCTCTATAGACCTCGCGCAAGCGCTCGGCCATTTTCGCTGAAACGTGCCACAGGCACGTTTCTTAAAGCGAAAATCCCTCAGGGGTTCAATCCCCTGGGGGTGCCACTAAAAGAAAATGGGCACCTTGTTGGTACCCACTTGGATTCTGTTGGTGGAGCCTAGGGGGATCGAACCCCTGACCTCTTGGCTGCCAGCCAAGCGCTCTCCCAGCTGAGCTAAGGCCCCACGTTTTGCCTTTTTGCTTCTGAAGGAATGTGCGAATGCATCGTGAAATCCTTAAGTGAAGCAAGCGGCGATTGGAGATTGTAACATATAATGACGATGAGCGAACATCAAATATCAAGATCCAGAAAGATGAATTTTATGAACCATTCAATTCCTCTTAAAAACCAATTCAAGAATGTCGTGATGATTTCGGAGAACTGACTGTGCGACTCCTGAAAAACACCCCAGCTGGCTATCAGGCTTATGAGATAAGCGCCAAAGAAGCTGAGGCACCGTCTCCCTATATTGCTGGCGAAATACTGATATTTCCTGAAGAGGCCAAAGTCAAGCCCGGAAACGAAATAGCAGTTGCTGACAATGAGGAGACGGCCATTGAATACCTGCAGGAACTCCTGGGAAAAACTGAAGAAGCTCTGCCTTTGCCTGAAAGTATCAAGAGTGAATATGAATCACAGATCCAAAGTCTGAGCAAGCAGCTATCTGAATCCCGCAGGGAAACTTTCGCCCAAAAGGAGAAGGTTGCCGAGCTGAGTCGCAAGTTAGCCCAGAAGGATATCGTTGATGAGGAAGCGCTGTCTGACATTGCCGGTATGCAGGAACTACTGCAAAGCAGCGAAATTAAGCTGGAATCTACATTCCAAGAGTATCTGGACTTGCAGGGTTCATATGTCTCAGCCGTGCTTGATGTCGCCGAAAGGGATCACCGGATTGAGGAATTAGTGGGGCAGGTAAACCTCCTGTCTGTATCTGCGAAAAAGACCCCGCAGGTCTCAGAAGGCAAGCACGACGCGGATGTCATCCAGACATCATCTGGGAAGGTTCGTATTGTACATGAGTATGCTACATTGACAGCAGATCCAGACACGAATGTCGGCAAACGACGCTGGCTAAATCCTGTCAGGCTGACAGTATACCTGATCATCTTTCTAGCCATTGTCATGGTATTGGCATTCTTCCTGACTGTCTTTCACACCATGACTCTGGACGGCATTGACGTCCAGTTCTACGTGTCACAGGTTTGGGACAAAATCCTTGCCTTGTTTGGCCGTTGAGTGTATTGAGTCGCTCGGCGGTGCCTTCAGCAGGCTTCCCCAAGAACCATCAGCACCCATATATTACCAGCACTCACACACTCCCAAACACCCCTTGAATGCCAACCTTTAGAGCTACTTCTGGCACTTTGGGCAAAATACTGTTCCCCGGCCGGCTACACGGGTCTTCTCCAGTTTTGACCCACATTTCAGGCAGGCTTGGCCAGATCTTCCATAGACTTGGGCATGTAGATCCAGAAACTCCCCCCGGAGGCCAAGAGCATCCACGTAATTGCGGGCCGTCGAGCCACCGTCGTTGATTGAGCATGTCAAACGCTCACGTAAGGCCTCAGTCAGACGCTTGAGCTCTGGAACCGTCAATGAGCTGGCGGATCGACGTGGGTTGATACAAGCCATGAAAAGGCTTTCATCAGCGTAGATGTTTCCCACACCGGCCAGTGTCTCCTGATCCAGCAAAGCTGCCTTGATGGAACGGCCTGAAGTCGGACTGTCTTTCTTTGAATCTGCCTCTGACTTGGAGCGCTTGTTGCTCACTGAGATTTTCCTTGGCTGCAAGCGTTGGCGCAACAGCCGCCAATCAAAATCCGGATCAAGGGGATCTGGGCCCAAGCGGGCAACAAAGTCATCCCGATCCAGCTCATTTGTTGGTGCCAACTTCA
>JAIRUT010000029.1 GCA_031254255.1 Coriobacteriales bacterium | reverse complement strand
AGCACGGAGGTGACGAGTTTTTCCAACACATTCACCAACTGCACCAACTTGGAGGTTATCCCTGGCAGTCTGTTCACTAACAACACCAAGGTGAGGGATTTTAACCAAGTATTCTATGGCTGTGCCAGCTTGGCCACGATTCCTTCCGGCCTTTTCGACAATAACAAGGCGGTTACAACCTTCCGAAACGTATTTTGCAACTGCACCGGGCTCGATGGTGACCTGCCCGAGTGGTGGAATGATGCGAGCTACCCGTCAAGCACCCACCCACAGTTCCATCTGGATCTAACAGCGACCCCCGATGTCCTGCGCATGTTTAGAGGCTGCACCAACGCGACCAATTACGGGGCGGTAGATCCGAATTGGAAGTGATAGGCGAGAGGCAGCGTAGTTTAGTCGCTACATGATGTAGCTTGTACTTCAACTTGCCACACTACTACGCTCCACAGTTTGCAATTACGATCTAGCACAATCGCAACTCGCCTGCCAATAGCCGACCACAACGCCGCCGCTCCACAACCCTCGTGGGGCGGCGGCGGACGGGTATGCTGCAAATCTCTAAGAATATGCAGTTACAATACATATAATAACAAGAATATAGCAAAAACTAGAAGCTAGCAATAGTAGCAACTTTGTTGTAGAATTACCCGGCTAGCGAAGTCCTTCTTCGGGCGGCGCACCCTGGACATTAAGGAGTGTTGCCTATGAAGTACTTAACAATCGTCGCAGCTATCTGTGACATTCTCAGTTTCATTACCGGGACAGTATTGTTGGTGATTCAGGTTTTCAGAAGGACGGAGGAACGCGACAAAAAGAAGCGGCAGTAGCACCTGCCGCTTTCCATAAAATCGCGCCGCCCGCGGAGTGTTCAGCATTCCGGGCTTCGCTAGTGGCTACATTATAGCACACCATCTTGAAAACAATGACTCACTCCTTACCCCCTCCAACCAACGTAACCATTCGCAAATTTGACAACTACGCTGCACTTCCGTACAATTTTAGGGTTCATTTTCGAAGCCCCGTGAAACTTTGAAGAGAACGTTGAGGCAGGCGCATACGATGCGTCGAATCATCCCTCGGCCCTGCGTCCAGGCAGGGTAGGCCAGAGAGGTGTGCCTCTTACAAGCAAAACGGAGGAATTTTTCGTGAGCACTTATTACGCCAAAAAAGGCGATGTAAAACGGGACTGGGTGGTGATCGACGCGAGCGACCAAGTGCTTGGCCGCGTTGCCTCACTGGCTGCCCAGATTCTAAAGGGCAAACTGAAGCCCCAATATACGCCGCATGTCGATACCGGTGATTTCGTGATCATCGTCAATGCGGAGAAGATCAAGGTCACCGGTGCCAAGGCCACCGACAAGGTTTATTACCGCCACAGCGGTTATCCCGGTGGGCTGAAGTCTGAGACTTTTGAGCAGGCTATGGCCAAGCACCCGGAGCGTGTCATCGAGCGTGCCGTACGTGGTATGTTGCCCAAGAATACCCTCGGTCGTTCAAGGGGCAAGAAACTGAAGGTTTACGCTGGTCCTGAGCATCCGCACATGGCGCAGCAACCTCGTGAGATCAAGCTGGAGGCATAAGCTATGGTTGATGGTAAGAATGATGCTGTTTACTGCGGCACAGGTCGGCGCAAGAACGCTGTGATGCGCGTGCGGATCATGCCGGGTAGCGGCAAGGTAACAGTCAATGGGCGTGATGGCCGGGAGTATTTTGGCCGCGATGCCCTTTTGGATTACGCTCTGACCCCCTTCAAGGTCACTGGCACTGTCGATCATTTCGATGTCGTGGCTACCGCCAACGGCGGTGGCGTCTCCGGTCAGGCCGGTGCCCTGCGTCACGGTATTGCCCGCGCCCTTCTGGAGGCTGGCGACTATCGCGGTGAACTGAAGAAGGTCGGTTATCTGACCCGCGACCCCAGAATGGTCGAGCGCAAGAAGTACGGCCTGAAAAAGGCCCGCAAGCGTCCGCAGTTCTCGAAGCGCTAATATCCGGCGTTTACATATCGTATTCGGGTTTTTGCGTGGCTGTTCGGGTTATTCCCAGAAGTTTGCATTCTATGATTTATAATCAGAGCCCATTAAATGATGGGCTCTGATTGTTATAAGGAGTTTCAAATGGCAAGGTATTTCGGAACTGATGGAGTCAGGGGTCTGGTTGGTAGCGAGCTTACTCTGCAGATGGCGGAAGCTCTCGGAGTGGAGGCGGTTCAAAGCCTTGGGAAGCGAATCATCGTTGCCCGGGATACGCGGGCCAGTGGTTCGGATTTGGCGAATGCCCTGATCAGCGGCGTGCTTTCCGCAGGCGGATCGGCGATTGATGCCGGTGTGATACCAACACCCGCAGTGGCCATGCTGACTCGCAAGATGCAGGCAGACGGCGGAGTGATGATTTCCGCCTCGCATAATCCCCCTGAATACAACGGCATCAAGTTCTTTGATTCCGGTGGAATGAAGCTTTCGGCAGAGCTTGAGGATCGCTTTGAGGCGGCACTCGTCAGGCTGGCCGAAGGAGCTGGAACTACCGGGCACTCCAGCCAGCAGCGCGATGGCCAGCAGCCTGAGGCCGCCGCCACCCAGGCCGCCGCCACCCAAGCCGCCGCCACCCAAGCCACCCCGACCATATCGGCGCTCGACGAAGCAGCCCAGTCGCGCCTGCAACTCCTGGACAACTCCGCAGAACTCTACATCCAACAGATTGTGGATACCTTGAGCGCTGAAGGCTTGGATCTGTCCGGCTGTCGCGTAGCTTTGGACTGCGCACACGGCGCGGCCGGCATCACTTCCCCGGAGACCATGCGTCGCCTCGGAGCCGAGGTCTGTGCAATCAATACGGACTACAACGGCATGGACATCAATGTCGGTTGCGGATCCACGAACCTCGAAGTATTGCGCGGCCTCGTGCTGGAGACTGGTGCCGACATCGGCTTCTCGCACGACGGTGACGCCGACCGAGTCTTGGCCGTGGACGCAGAAGGCAACTATGTCGATGGCGATCTGATCGAACTTATATGCGCCTTGGATTTGAAAAAGCAAGGCAAACTGGCCAAGGACACGATGGTCGTGACGGTGATGTCCAACTTCGGGCTTGTCAAGGCGGCCGCCGAGCAGGGCATCCAACTGATTCAAACCGATGTCGGCGACAGCAAGGTCCTGGCTGCCATGTGCGACGGTGGCTACATTATCGGAGGCGAGCCATCCGGGCATACGATCTTCTTGGACTATAACACCACTGGCGACGGCTTGGTCACCGCCCTTTGCCTGCTCAAAGCCGTAAGGCAAAGTGGCCGCTCGCTGACAGAACTCTCCCAAGTCATGCAGAGATACCCGCAGGTCCTGCTGAATGTCCGGGTCAGTGACAAGGACGCGGTCACCAACAATCCCGAGCTGCAGGCTGCCATGGAGGCAGCTCAGCAAAAGCTCGGAGATCAGGGCCGCATCCTGCTTCGGGCCTCGGGCACTGAGCCGCTGTTTCGCGTGATGGTCGAGGCATCCAGCGAGGCCACGGCTCAAGAGATTGCCGAAGGCCTCGTTGAAGTTGTCAAAAAGTTAGATGGAGCTGAGTGATAACCATGATGTCGACCGCGGAGCCGCCGGTTGAGGGAATCCAAGTTGACCTGCAACCACAGGCCGGCCTTGGGGTGGACATCATTGAGATCGACCGCATGGAGCGAGCCTTCACACGCGTGGCCAGCATGAAAGAAAAGCTCTTCAGCGCAGCGGAAATCAGTTACGCCGAGTCCAAATCCAGACCTATCACTCATTTCGCCCTCTTTTTCGCGGCCAAGGAGGCCGTGCTCAAAGCCCTGGGAACGGGGTTTTCAGGGATGGCTTGGACGGATGTCGAGGTTGACCACGATCGCTTTGGTCGCCCCTTCCCAAAACTCAGCGGAGCTGCAGAAAAACATGCCGCTGAGCTCGAGATAGTCGAGATCCAGCTCTCCTTGTCCTACACCCATCAGGTGGCAGTGGCTTCAGCCGTGGCCATCAAAAAGCAGGATCGTCCCCCGCAGAAGGACCAAAACGATCCCAAGGCGGAACTGCTGCGTCAATTCCGGGACATGAGAGGTATGCTGGACGGAATGGACGAACGCCTGAGGCAGCTGGAAACAGATAATGACGAGCACCCCAAGCAGCTGGAAACAGATAAGGACGAGCACCTCAAGGAAGCCGATTCAAGATGACGGACAAAGAGCTGCTCGACCTGCTTCCTCCGATCCCTGAAGATGCCCACAAGTATCAACGCGGAAGCCTACTGGTGGTCGGAGGGTCGAGACGCTACTTCGGCGCACCGGTGATGACAGCCCTGGCAGCGGAGCGCACCGGTGCCGGATATGTCAGCTTGGCCGTACCTCCAAGCATCGAAAAGTCCGCCCAAGCCCATCTCCTGACAGTTCCGATAATTACTGCCTCAGACGAAGAGCATGAAGATGCCTTTGCCCCAAAAGCGCTGGATCAGTTCCAGGCCCAGTTGAAGCATCTCGATGCCGTAGCCTATGGCCCCGGTTTGTCAGCGCATCCGAACAACAGGCAACTGCTGAAAGACCTCCTCAGCGCCAACAACTTGCCCCTGGTCATCGATGCCAGTGGCCTCTTCCTGCTCTCTCAGCTATTGAGCGATCAAACCGCTGCGGATTCCTCAGCAGCCTCCAAGCCCACCCCTCTGCGTCCCGACCCCGAGGCCTGGTGGACAATAATCCTGACCCCTCACGCCGGCGAATTGGCGACTCTGCTAAAGGCAACGGGAGCGGCCAACGCCAGCCAGTTGGCCCAAAAACTGAAGGTGACAGTTGTCTCCAAAGGCCCCGAGACTGTGATCAGCGCAGCCTCCAAAGACTGGGCCAGCAACTCAGGAACCGTAGGCATGGCGAAGGCCGGGAGCGGAGACGTGCTGACCGGAATCATCGCCGCACTGATCGCTCAAGGCGCCCCTACCGAGGATGCCGCCCGCCTGGGCGTGGAAATACACGGACGTTCAGGGCGCTTGGCTGAGCAACAGACTTCGCGCCGCAGCATGGTCGCTCGTGATATCATCGAATGTATACCAGAAATTATGCGTAGAGTCGAGGGCATCTGAGGATTCTATGAGCTTCCTCTTTGGCATACTGATCATCGTTCTTCTGATACTCTTCAATGGCTATTTCTCAATGTCTGAAATGGCTCTGATCAATGTCAGACGCTCCGTTTTGCAGCACAAGATTGACGAACCGGCTAATGCTGAAGAGGCCAGGCGGGCCCAAAAGGTCCTCGACATGACGACCGACACCGATCGTCTCCTGGCCACGATCCAGGTGGCCATCACGCTGCTCTCTTTTGGCGCTTCGGCGGTGGCCGCTACGAGCTTCACGGGTCCGATCGTCACTTGGCTGCGCAGCTTTGGGGTGGCTTGGCTCTCAACGATCGCCGGCCCTCTGGCACTTGTCCTGATAACCCTGCTGATCAGTTACTTCAGCCTGGTAATTGGCGAGTTGGTGCCGAAGAGGATGGCGCTTTCCAATGCCGAGAAGTACGCGATGCGGGTGGTTGCCCCGATTCGCTTTCTCGAATATCTGGCCAGACCGCTGGTTTTCCTGCTTTCCTCATCAACGAATACAGTTGCTAAAATATTCGGAATCCGTAGTGCCGATGACCGTCAGAGTGTGAGCGAGGACGACATCAAGTTTTTTGTGGCCGAACAGGACAGCCTTCTGGATGAAGAAAAGCGGATGATCCACGAGATCTTCGACTTAGGTGATACGGTGGTCCGGGAGGTGATGGTTCCCCGCGTGGACATGATTGCCATCGAAGACGATGCCACGGTGGGTCAGACCCTGAACAGAATGCGCGGTACTGGCCATTCCCGGGTTCCGGTGTTTCAGCAAAGTCCGGACAGGATCATCGGCATCGTCATGCTCAAAGATCTGCTGGCTCCGCTGACTGACGAGCGCATCAACGATCCCGCGGTCCAATACATGCGGGAGCCGATGTTCATTCCGGAGACCAAAAACATCCTCCCGTTGTTGGGGGAAATGCAAACCTCACATCAACAAATTGCCATCGTAGTTGACGAATACGGTGGAACAGCAGGCATAATTAGTATTGAAGACATTGTCGAGGAGATCGTTGGTGAGATATCCGACGAGTACGATCCGGACAATAAGTTCCAGACCCAGATTTCCGAGAACGAGTGGTTGATTGATGGACGGTTTCCGACCGATGATGCCATTGAGCTGGGATTTCCGGTGAAGGAAGGCGACGATTACGAGACAGTCGCCGGCTGGCTGTTGGACACCTTGGATCATTTGCCAGAGATCGGGGACCAACTTGAGCTGGACGGCTATACCTTCAAGGTCCAGTCCATGCGCCGCAAGCGCATATCGATGGTACGTGTAACCCGCGATCCAAATTATCGGATTCCGGATGCGGAAGGCGAAGGTAGCTGATCGTTTGACATTTGGCGCCAAAAGCCAGACGATCAAACGATCAAGTAATCCGGAAAGTATCCTTAAAGCATTAGGGGTTAAATGGCATCAAAAAATAAACTATATCGTTCAGATGATGCTATGATAGCAGGCGTATGCTCCGGGTTGGCTGACAATTTTGCCGTTGATGCCTCAATAATTCGGATAATTGCGGTTGTGCTATTGATGTTGACATTTGGATTTTTAACCATTGTTTATATAGCCATGATATTCATCATTCCAAAACAACCAGATATTACCAACAGGCTGATTGATGTCAAGCCATCCTCCAGTTCCGAGATTCCTAAGATTGATGATAGGCAGCAGGCTCCCGGCGCTGCCTATGTCAGCTCGAACTCACAAGCCTTTGATGCAGTTGATCTGTTGGCACAAGAGGAGCTGAGAAAGCATTTCAACTGGAAGAGGCGGGGGTTTTCCGCTGCTTTCACATTCGGCTTGATGCTCGTGCTGATCGGAATATGCGCCTTGCTGGGAACCTTTGTCAACTGGCAGTTCTGGAATTATTGGCCGCTTGCAGTAGTTTTGATGGGAATCATGACGCTTTGCACCCCAAGCTATCGGGGTTGGAGGGTTTCGCGCGCTGGCAATGGTATCCTGCTAGCTTGCATTGGCGCTGCCTTGCAATTTTGGCAGCTTGGATGGTTTCCTGATCATGGGCTGATAATAATAATGATGACCCTCTGGCCGGTTGCAGTGATCGCGGCAGGGATGGTCATCATGGGAGGCGTTTTGCGCAAGGATATCCTGAAGCTGGCTGCCAGCCTCCTCCTGTCTCTGGCAATCATTTTGGGCAGCTTGGTAATTGGTGACATCTTCGGGGTCGGTAGCCTCATTGGCTTTTGACATTCTCCCGCCCTTGCCAGTTGGAGCGGAAAAAGGTAAAATAATAAGAACCACGTAAGTGGTTTTGTTTTATCAACGAAGGTGGCACACCTTGGTTATCAAAAAGGGATCAACGGGGGTTCGGGCATTTGATAAGTGGATGAAGTTGCGACCGCTGCCAGATGAGTTCAGGGTAATATTTGTCGGCGACGCGTTATGGAGAGCTACAATTGGAATTAATAACTAAGAGGAAGTTCCTGCTGGTTATTGTTGTTGCTGTGTCCGTTGCAGCAGTTCTAGTGTTTTCCTCAATAGAGCAGGCATTTGCTGATTTCGACGGCGCATCAACCAAAGTACTTGGTGTAG